>NZ_JBHVBL010000022.1:0-69930 GCF_042668165.1 Arthrobacter sp. NPDC057388 | reverse complement strand
GCCAGATGCTCTGGCGGGCCTCCGCTGCCCTGCAGAAAGACCGGTGGAAAGCCCAGGTGCGGACGCTAGCCGAGGATTTCGGCCAGGAACTTCGCGGTGTGGCTCTCCGAGGACTTGGACACCTGCTCCGGCGTGCCGGAGGCTACGATCCGTCCGCCGCCCGAGCCGCCGTCGGGGCCCAGATCCACGATCCAGTCTGCACTCTTGATGACGTCCAGGTTGTGCTCGATGGTGATGACGGTGTTGCCCTTGTCCACGAGGCCCTGCAGCACCATGAGCAGCTTCCGGATGTCCTCGAAGTGGAGACCGGTTGTGGGCTCGTCCAGGACGTAGACGCTGCGGCCGTTGGACCGCTTCTGGAGCTCGGCCGCGAGCTTGACGCGCTGCGCCTCACCGCCCGACAGAGTGGTGGCGGGCTGGCCCAGCCGGACGTAACCGAGGCCGACGTCGACGAGTGTCTTGAGGTGGCGCGCGATCGGCGAGAACGCCGCGAAGAACTCGGCACCCTCCTCGATGGGCATGTTCAGCACATCTGCGATGGTCTTGCCCTTGTAGTGCACCTCAAGGGTCTCCCGGTTGTACCGTGCGCCGTGGCAGACTTCGCACGGAACGTAAACATCCGGCAGGAAGTTCATTTCGATCTTCAGTGTGCCGTCACCGGAGCAGGCCTCACAGCGGCCGCCCTTGACGTTGAAGGAGAACCGCCCGGGAAGGTACCCGCGGACCTTGGCCTCCGTGGTCTCGGCGAAGAGCTTCCGGATGTGGTCGAACACGCCTGTGTACGTGGCCGGGTTGGACCGCGGGGTGCGGCCGATCGGGCTCTGGTCCACGTGCACCACCTTGTCGAGGTGCTCGAGGCCCTGGACGGTCTTGTGCCGGCCGGCCACCTGCTTGGCGCCGTTCAGCTTGTTGGCCAGTACCTTGTACAGGATCTCGTTGACCAGGGTCGACTTGCCGGAGCCGCTCACGCCGGTCACGGCGGTGAAGAGGCCGAGGGGGAAGCTCGCGTCAACGCCCAGGAGGTTGTTCTCGCGGGCGCCCACCACCTTCAGTTCGCGCTTCTTGTCGTACTTGCGCCGCTTCTTGGGAACGTCGATGCTCTTCCGGCCGGCGAGATAGTCGCCGGTGAGGGACTTCGTGTTCTCCAGGAGTTCCTTGTAGGACCCGGAGTGGACCACCTGTCCGCCGTGCTCGCCGGCTCCCGGCCCGATGTCGACGATCCAGTCGGCCTCGTGGATGGTGTCCTCATCGTGTTCGACGACGATGAGCGTGTTGCCCAGGTCGCGCAGCCGGGTCAGGGTTTCGATCAGGCGCCGGTTGTCGCGCTGGTGCAGGCCGATGGACGGCTCGTCAAGGACGTAGAGGACGCCCACCAGGCCCGAGCCGATCTGCGTGGCCAGCCGGATGCGCTGGGCCTCACCGCCGGAGAGGGTGCCGGAGGGGCGCTCCAGGTTCAGGTACTCCAACCCGACGTCCAGGAGGAACGTGAGGCGGGCCTGGATCTCCTTGAGGACCTGGTGGGCGATCTGCGCCTCACGGCCGGTCAGCACAAGGTTGTCCAGGAACGCTGCGCATTCGCGCATGGGGAGCCGCGCGACGTCGGCAATGGACTTGCCGTTGATGAGCACCGAGAGCGACGCCGGGTTCAGCCGGGCGCCGTCGCAGGCCGGGCACGGGATCTGCCGCATGTATTCCTCGTACCGGTCCCTGGCGTAGTCGGACTCGGTTTCGGTGTGCTTGCGGTGAACGTACTGCACAACGCCTTCGAAGCCCGTGCTGTACTTGCGCTCCCGGCCGAACCGGTTGCGGTACTGCACCACAACCTTGTGGTCCTTGCCGTGCAGGACGGTCTGCCGGACGTCCTTGGGCAGGTCCTGCCAGGGCGTGCTCATGGAGAACCCGAGCTCCAGGGCGAGTCCGCCGAGCAGCCGGTTCCAGTATTCGGTGGTAGCAGTGCCCAGGGACCACGGCGCGATGGCGCCGTCCTCCAGGGCAAGCTCCGGGTTGGGAATGATGAGTTCCTCGTCGACTTCCAGCCGGGTGCCGATGCCGCTGCAGGCCGAGCAGGCGCCGAACGGGTTGTTAAAGGAGAACGACCGGGGCTCAATCTCGTCGATGGCCAGGGGGTGCTCGTTGGGGCAGGCCAGGTTCTCCGAGAAAGCCCGCGTGCGGTGCGGATCGTCGGCATCGAGATCGACGAAGTCGGCCAGGACGCGCCCCTCGGCGAGGCCCAGCGCCGTCTCGATGGAATCGGTCAGCCGCTGCCGGATACCTTCCTTGACCACGAGGCGGTCCACCACCACCTCAATGGTGTGCTTGAACTGCTTGCCCAGCTTGGGCGGATCGCTCAGCTGGACAAGATCGCCGTCCACCCGGGCACGCGAATAGCCCTTGGCCGTCAGCTCTTTGAAGAGGTCGACGAATTCGCCCTTGCGCCCGCGCACCACCGGGGCGAGGATCTGGAATCGGGTGCCGTCCTCCAGTTCGAGCAGCTGGTCCACGATCTGCTGCGGGGTCTGCTTGATGACAGGCTCGCCGCACACAGGACAGTGCGGACGGCCCACGCGTGCCCACAGGAGACGCATGTAGTCGTAGATTTCGGTGATGGTGCCCACCGTGGAACGCGGGTTCTTGCTGGTGGATTTCTGGTCGATGGAGACCGCCGGCGACAGGCCTTCGATGAAGTCGACGTCGGGCTTGTCCACCTGGCCCAGGAACTGCCGGGCGTAGGCCGACAGGGATTCGACGTACCGGCGCTGGCCCTCGGCGAAGATGGTGTCGAACGCCAGGGAGGACTTGCCGGAACCGGACAGGCCGGTGAAGACAATCATGGCGTCGCGCGGCAGGTCCAGGTCTACGTTGCGGAGGTTGTGCTCGCGGGCGCCCTTGACCACCAGCCGGGAAAGATCCGGGCGCGCCGGTTTGGCGGGGCTCAGGGGGACGACGGCGGAAGGGACAACAGTGGTTTCTTCAGCTACGGCTTTAGGCACCCACTAATGCTAGTCGAAAACTTCTTCGAATATCCACGCGGGTGTGCTACGCCACTGCCGCTACTCGGCGTCGTAGGCCGCCGCCAGCAGGTGGACCGCCTGCGCGAAGGTCGCTCCCTGGGATTTTGCCGCCGCAGCATATTCTGCCGCGGCCTCGGACAGCGCCCCCCACCGTTCGTCCCGGGCACAGACCACCGTTCCGTTGCGGCCCTTGGTGGCCACGACGCCTGCGGCCTCGAGTTCCTTGTACGCCCGCGCCACGGTGTGGGGTGCGACGCCGAGCGTTCCGGCAAGGCTGCGCACGGCCGGCAGCCTGGTGCCGGGGGCAAGCTTTCCCTGGTCCGCCTGTTCGATCACGTGGAGGCGCAACTGCTCGAAGAGGGCCACGGAGCTGCCCGTGTTCGGTTTCCACTGCCCCGGGAAGGCATCTCCCCCGGTCACAGGCCCGACTCCCGGTAGCGCTGCTGGCCCGCCGCGTGCCGGCCCCGGTGCGGCCGGACGGCGGGTTCGCGGTCCGCCCCGCGGAACTGGGCCTCATACAGGTGCCGGTAGTGGCCGTCCACGGACAGCAGGCTGCTGTGGGTACCCTGTTCAACGATGCGTCCGTGATCCATGACCAGAATTAGATCAGCGTCGCGCACGGTGGACAACCTGTGGGCAATGATGAAGCTCGTCCTGCCGTGCCGCAGCCGGTTCATCGCGTTCTTGATCTGCACCTCCGTGCGGGTGTCAACGGAGCTCGTTGCCTCGTCCAGGATCAGGACGCTGCGGTCGGCAAGGCGGGCACGTGCGATCGTGATCAGCTGCCTCTGGCCCTGGCTCAGCGATTCGCCGTCGGTCCCTAAAGCAGTGGAGTAGCCCGCGGGCAGCGACCTCACGAAGTGGTCCACGTGGCTGTCCTCGGCAGCTGCCAGGATGCGGGCATCGTCCGCCCCCGGCCAGCCGTATTCGATGTTGTCGCGCACCGTCCCGCTGAACAGCCAGACGTCCTGCATGACGACGGCGAAGTTGGACCGAAGGGAGTCCACGGGCACTGTGCTGATGTCCGTGCCATCGATCGTGATGCGTCCGGAATCCAGCTCATAGAAGCGCATCAGCAGGTTCACCACCGTGGTCTTTCCGGCACCGGTGTGGCCCACAATGGCCACAGTCTGGCCCGGGAGCACGGAGAAGGACAGCCCGCTGACGGCCGGAGCCCCCGGGGTGTAGGCGAACGTGACGTCGTCGAACTCTATCCGGCCGCGCAGGCTGTCCCGGCGGGTGGGAACGGCGTCCTCACGCGGAACTTCCGGCTCGTCCAGCAGGGCAAACACGCGCTCTGCGGAGGCAGCGCACGACTGCATCAGGGTGAGCATGCCGCCGATCTGGCCCATCGGCTGGGTGAACAGGCGGCTGAACTGGATGAACGCCTGGATGCCGCCGATTGTCATGGCTCCGGCTGCCACCTGCAGGGCGCCCACGACGGCCACCGCCACGTAATTGACGTTGGCGACCAGGACCATGAGCGGTTGAACCGCTCCGGAAACGAACTGGGCGCGCGCGCTGCTGCGGGCAAGCCGGTCATTGCTCCGGCCAAAGATGGCCGATGCCGCATCCTGCTGCCCGAACGCCTTGACGACCTCGTGCCCGGTGATGAATTCCTCGATGCGTGCGTTCAGCTCCCCGGTGGACGTCCACTGGGCGGCGAAGTAGGCCTGGGACTGGCGCGCCATGAACACCGTTATCAGCGTGGACACGGGAACCGACACCAGTGCGATGAGCGCCAGGAGCGGCGAAATCCAGAGCATCATGGCCAGCGAGCCGAGCAGCATCAGGACGGACATGATCAGCTGGGTGAGGAGCTGGTTGAGTGCCTGGGAAATGTTGTCAACGTCATTAGTGGCCCGGCTCAGGACATCCCCCCTGGCCTGCTCCTGGAAGTGGGCCGATGGCAGCCGGTGCAGCTTGTCCTCGACCGCGGAGCGGAGGCGGAAGACGAGTCGCTGGACGGCGTACGCTGTCATGGCCCCCTGGAGCCAGTTGAAGGCCGAGGCACCGACGTACATCAGCGAGACCACCCCGAGCAGCATTGCCAGCCTTCCGGCGTCGAACGTGCCGTGCATAAAACCGTCGACGACGACGTCGGTGGCATCGCCGAGGAGCTTGGGGGCTACCACATTGAGGACGGCGAAACCGCAGGTTGCCGCCACGGCCAGCGTCATCCTGCCCCTGGACGGGCGCAGCAGGCCCAGGAGGCGTTTGGCCGCCGGGAGGAAACTGCCGGTGGTGCGTTTGGCGGCGTGTGAACCCCTCATGGGCGTCCGCTTCTCACGGCTGCTCATTCAGGGCCAGCTGGAACTCGGCGATCTCCCGGTAAGTGGGCGACGACGCCAGCAGTTCGGCATGCGTTCCCTGCGCCACGAGCCGGCCGTCTTCAAGCACCAGGATCCGGTCCGCGCCCATGATGGTCGGGATGCGTTCGGCCACCATCAGCACCGTGGCCGCCTCCAGCCGGGGCGCCAGCGCGTGCCGGACGGCGGCCTCGGTGGCGTAGTCGAGGGCGGAAAAACTGTCATCGAAGAGGTAGAGGTCGGCACTGCGGAGCATTGCCCGGGCGATGCAGAGCCGCTGGCGCTGCCCGCCGGAAAGGCCGGCTCCGCCCTGGGCAACGGCCGCCTGGAGACCTTCGGGGAACCCGCGGACGAAGTCCTCGGCCTGGGCCAGCTGCAGCGCCTGCCACAGCTGGTCATCGGTGGCATCCGGCGCGGCCATCCGCAGGTTGCTGGCCACGGTGCCGGAGAAGAGGTAGGAGTGCTGCGGCACTACCGAAATCCTTTGCCGCAGGCGGTCAGGGAGCAGCCCCCGGACATCCGTTCCGCCGAACCGGACCTCACCGGAGGTGGCAGTCAGGAAGCGCGGAAGCAGGTTCAGCAGCGTGCTTTTGCCGCTGCCGGTGGCGCCGATGATGGCCGTGACGGTGCCGGGGCGGGCCGAAAATGAAATGTCGGCCAGGACCGGCGACTCGGCCCCCGGATACGCGAACCAGACGTGGCTGAACTGGACTCCCCCGCCCTCCGGATGCGGCGGCTGCGCCACGTCCGGCCGGGCAGCCGGCTGCCGGACGACCGCACTGGGCCTGGGCCCGGGTTCGGCGCCCACGGCCAAGGCGGGCGCCACATCCAGGACATCCTGGATCCGTTCGGCGCAGACGGCCGCGCGCGGTGCTGTGCTGAACACGTACATCGCCATCATGATGGCGAGCAGGATCTGCAGGATGTACGCGATGAAGGCCGTCAGCGCGCCCACCTGCATGCTGCCGCTGCTGATCAGGTGCCCGCCGAACCAGACCACGGCCACCGAGGAGAGGTTCACCACGATCATGATCATCGGGAGCATGCCCGCCACCACGAGCGCAGACTCAAGGTTGTTCCGGGTCAGCCGCCGGTTGGCTTCGGCGAAACGGGCAACCTCATGCCTCTGCCGGACAAAGCCGCGGATGACGTTGGCGCCGATGATCTGCTCGCGCAGGATGCGGGTGATGCTGTCGATGAGCGCCTGTCCCTGCCGGTAGAGCGGGATGAGGCGGCGGACGATCAGGTACATGATGAGCACCAGTACCGGGACAATGACAATCACGACGGCCGACAGTGCGGCATTCTGCTGGACGGCCAGGATGATGCCGCCGATTCCCATGACCGGTGCCGCCGCGAGCATGGTGAAGACCAGGACCGCGAAGGTCTGGATCTGCTGCACGTCGTTGGTGGCCCTGGTGACCAGGCTGGGAGTGCCGAACGTCCCGATCTCCTGGGATGACATCGCCTGGACCTGGGCGAACAGCTCCCGCCGCAGCCGGTGGCCGATCTTCATGGCGACGCCGGCCCCGAGATACCCCGCGCCCAGGGCGGCTGCAGCCTGCACGGCGGTCAGCACCAGCATCCAGCCGCCGAGCCCCAGGATCACCCCGGGTTGGCCGGCGAGAATCCCGTCGTCGATGATGCTGGCGTTGAGGGTCGGCAGCATCAGGTTTCCGGCCGTCTGCACCACCTGCAGGATGACGATTGCCCAGACAGCGGCCCGGTGCCCGGCGAGAAGGCGGAGCATTAAGCCAATCAGCACCGCACCTCCTATATCCAGGGCGTACGGGAGCCTGGGCCGGCCCCCAATGACCGCTTGGCCATTGTAAGCCAGATCACATCGGACCGCGCGGGACGCGGCCCGCGTGGCGGGACCGCCGCCTTAGAGCTTGCGGGCCACCGCGAAGATCCGGCGGAACGGGTACACCGTGCCGTGCGGCGTGGCCGGATATGCTTCGGCCAGCCGCGCGCCGTACTCGGCCTCGAACGCGGCCGCATCCTCAGGCGTCAGGGCGGCCAGCACAGGCCGCAGCCCGGCGCCCCGGACCCAATCCAGGACCGGGTTCCCACCGGTGAGCACCTGCTGGTACGTGGTTTCCCACGCATCAGCCGCACATCCGGCGTCGAGCATGATTTCCAGGTAGCGTGCGGGCGGTGCCACTGCCTCGTCGTGGCGCAGCACGCCGCCAAGTTTCCCGGCCCACTGCGGTGATTCCGCGACGTCCTTCATCAGGGTGTGGGACGCCGAGTCGAAGTTGCCCGGCACCTGGAGCGCGAACCAGGCGCCCGGTTTCAGGGCCGCCAGCCAGCCGGCCAGCAGTTCGGGGTGCCCCGGAACCCACTGCAGCGCCGCGTTGCTCACCACCACATCCGTGTCCGCGGAAGGCTGCCAGTCCGCAATGTCCCCAAGCGTGAACTCAAGTCCCGGCGCGGTCTGCCGGTGCTGTTCGGCGGTGGCGAGCATCTCTGCCGAGGAGTCCAGGCCCACCACCCGCGCGGACGGCCAGCGGGCGGCGAGCGTGGCGGTCAGGTTCCCGGGGCCGCAGCCCAGGTCCACCACCTCCCGCGGGGCGTTGGCAAGGACGCGGCCGGTCAGGTCAAAGAACGGGCGCTGCCGGTAGTCCCCGAACTGGACGTATCGCGCGGGATCCCACACATGGCCTCCTCTAATTAAGACTTCGAAGTGATCCGGGCCGGTGCATTGGCCAGGCATGGCGAGCCTAGCGCCGGACGGGCAGGAAATGGCCCAGGGACGCGCTGGCACTAAGCTGGAAGGCAATGAAACTCGTTGAACAGCTCCCCGCCCCGTCCGCAAGGATCACCACCGGAGCCGGCGCGGACCCGGACACGCTGTACGAGCGCTTCGTGGAGTGGACCGAGAGCCGCGGACTGCAGCTGTACCCGGCCCAGGACGAGGCAATCATGGAACTGGCTTCCGGCGCCAACGTGATCCTGGCAACGCCCACGGGTTCCGGCAAGTCCCTCGTTGCCATTGCTGCCCATTTCCAGGCGATGGCACGCGGTGAACGCAGTTACTACACCGCCCCTATCAAGGCCCTCGTGTCCGAAAAGTTCTTTGCCCTCTGCGAGATCTTCGGAGCGGAGAACGTCGGCATGATCACCGGCGACTCCGGAGTGAACCAGGATGCTCCGATCATCTGCTGCACGGCCGAGATCCTGGCCAACACCGCCCTGCGCGAAGGTGCTGCGGCCGAGCTGGGCGCCGTCATCATGGACGAGTTCCATTTCTACTCCGATCCGCAGCGCGGCTGGGCCTGGCAGGTCCCGCTGCTGGAACTGCCGCAGGCACAGTTTCTGCTGATGTCCGCCACCCTCGGCGACGTCAGCCGCTTCGAAGCCGGCATGACCGAACTCACTGGCCGGCCCACCACCACCGTCAGCTCGGCCGAACGCCCCATCCCGCTGCACTACTACTACCGCGAAACGCCCGTCCACGAGACCCTCGAGGAACTGCTGGGCACCCGGGAGGTGCCGGTCTACGTGGTGCACTTCAGCCAGGCGGAAGCCATCGAACGCGCGCAGACGCTCATGAGCATCAACGTGTGCACACGTGAGGAAAAGGACAAGATCGCCGAGCTGATCGCAAACTTCCGTTTCGCGGCGGGCTTCGGCAAGACGCTGAACCGTCTGGTGCGGCACGGCATCGGCGTGCACCACGCGGGCATGCTGCCCAAGTACCGCCGGCTCGTGGAGCAGCTGGCGCAGGCCGGGCTGCTCAAGGTTATCTGCGGCACGGACACGCTGGGCGTAGGGATTAACGTGCCCATCCGCACCGTTGTGCTCACCGCACTGAGCAAGTACGACGGCGTACGCACCCGCCTGCTCAACTCCCGTGAGTTCCACCAGATTGCCGGAAGGGCCGGCAGGGCCGGTTATGACACCGCCGGGACGGTGGTGGTGCAGGCGCCCGAGCATGTGGTGGAGAACGTCAAGGCGATGGCCAAGGCCACCGCGAAATTCGGGGATGACCAGCGGAAGCTGCGCCAGGTGGTGAAGAAGAAGCCGCCGGAGGGGTTCGTGTCCTGGGGTGAACCCACGTACAACCGCCTGGTCGAGTCCGTGCCGGAGCCGCTGAGCTCCAGCTTCACCGTAACCCACGCGATGCTCATGAACCTCATGGAGCGCCCTGGCGACCCGTTCGCCGCGGCCCGGCGTCTCCTCACGGAAAACCACGAGAGCCGGCCCTCGCAGCTCCGGCTCATGAAGAAGGCCCTCGGGATCTACCGGGAGCTGCTCGCGGCCGAAGTCGTGGAGCGCATCCCGGCGGACGAGCAGGGAACGGACGGCCGCACAGTGCGCCTGACCGTCCACCTGCAGCCGAACTTTGCCCTGAACCAGCCGTTGTCCCCGTTCGCCCTGGCCGCGCTGGACCTGCTGGACCCCGAATCCCCGTCCTACGCCGCCGACGTGGTTTCCGTGATCGAAGCCACGCTCGAGAAGCCGCGGCAGATCCTTTCCGCGCAGCAGAAGAAGGCCCGCGGCGAGGCCGTGGCCGCCATGAAGGCCGACGGCATCGAGTATGAGCAGCGGATGGCGATGCTCGACGAGGTCACCTATCCCCAGCCGCTCGCGGAAATCCTGGGCGAGGCCTTCGACGTGTACCGGAAAGCGGCGCCGTGGGTGGGCGACTTTGAACTGGCCCCCAAGTCGGTCATCCGGGACATGTATGAGCGTGCCATGAACTTCGGCGAGTTCGTGCAGTTCTACGGCCTGGCCCGGTCCGAGGGGATCGTGCTGCGCTACCTGGCGGACGGCTTCAAGGCGCTCCGGCAGACCGTGCCGCAGGATGCGCTGCGCGAGGACCTGGAAGACCTAATCGCCTGGCTCGGCGAGCTGGTGCGGCAGGTGGATTCCAGCCTGCTGGACGAGTGGGAGGAACTGACGTCCGGCGCCGCGCCGACGCCGCACGACGCACCGCCTCCCCCGCCGCCGTCGCTCACGTCCAACATCCGCGCTTTCCGCGTCATGGTCCGGAACGAAATGTTCCGGCGGGTGGAGCTTTTTGCGGATGAGGACGCCACCGCCCTTGGAGAGCTCGACGGCGACGCCGGCTGGGATGCCGACCGCTGGGAAGACGCCCTGGACGACTACTTCGACGAGCATGACGACATCGGCACCGGCCCCGACGCACGCGGCCCGGGGCTTCTCATCATCAAGGAGGAGCCCGGCGTTTGGAAGGTCCGGCAGATTTTCGACGACCCGGCCGGCAACCACGACTGGGGCATTTCAGCGGAAGTGGATCTGGCCGCCTCAGACGAGACCGGAACCGCGGTGGTCCGGGTGACCGGGGCCAACCGGCTCTGACCGGGCGCATGCGTTAACGTGGTTGAGGGCGGCATCCGTGCCGCCCTCAACGCTTAAGGTGTCACCAATGGCTCCCGGCTATCGGTGTGGCGCCCTTAGCGGTAATCGCGTCCCTTCTCAACCTTGATGGTTGCATGCGCCCGGTCGGAATCGGACTTCCACGTCCAGTGGCCGTGCCGGTCCTTGTCCTTGAACTGGATCTTTACGGTGTGCGATACCTTGACATCCTTGTCGCCACGGTCGAAGGAGACTTTCTCCTTGCTGTCGAAGTACTTGTTTCCGTGGACCCAGACCCAGCCATGATCGCGGCCGAGGTCCTTGTCGTCCCGTCCGCCGTGCTTGAACATCTTGTGGTCGAAGTAGACCCTCGTGCCCTTGTCGCAGTGGATCTTGAACTTGAAGACGACCTTGACGGACTTGCCGTAGTCCCTGTCCTTCCCGTCCCTTTCAGCCTTGTATGGCTTGTAGGCCGTGACGTGACAGTTCTTGTCATCCTTACCGTGCTCTGGTGCAGCGCTGGCAGGCCCGGCGAGGGCAACGGGACCGGCTAGGAGTCCCAGGGAAACGGTCGAAACCAACGCGAGCTTGGCTGCCAAGGGATGCCGCTGCGGTGTTGGCGAGGTGATGGCCATAGTCTTGCTCCTGCTTTGCGATTCACGTGTTATCAGAAGGCGGCAGCATGAGCCGATCACGGGGCGCGTGGAGACCTATCAACCACTTCTGCCGATTGTCAATCGTCCACCCGGAGTAGCCAGGTGGCCCGCAAGCCGGATCCATGCCTGGGGAACTGCCATGATCCGGTACTTCACGATTTTACTCGCGGAAGTGCGTGTCAACTCGCATTTACCGAAACTGTCAACCTTCACAGGTTGATTCACGGGAGGAAGGGGCGACCGTGCGCGTCCTTCCATGCGGTGTCATACCGGCCTCCAGCCGCTGTGCGGACGGCCACCGCCGCCACAAAGGAGCCGGGCAGCCCCAGTGAATCCGGCAGGACGGCGTCGACCAGCCACCGGTATTCCCGTCCGATTTCAGGTGCACCCGCAAAGTCCGGCAGCAGTGGAACCGGTCCGGCAACGTCCACGAGGCTGGGGTCGATAAAAGCCAGCCCCCTGCCCAGTGCCTTGAGCACCGCCTCTTTGCGCGCCCACAGGAGCGTCTGGACTTCCGGCCGCAGGGCGGGCTCCATCCTCTGGAGGTGCTGCCGCTCGCGCTCTGAAAGGGCAACCTCGGGAAACCCTGCAAAGCCTGCGGCTGTGGCATCCTCCAGGTCGACGCCGACCCCCAGCACCTGTTCGTCCGCGGTGGCCGCCAGCAGGCACCAGTCCCCCGTGCGGCTCAGGCTTGCAAGCACGGCGGGCCCGTCCGGCCCGGCCTGGTAACGGGGCATGCCGTGCACACGGTCGTCCTTTGAACATTCCCGGCAGGCGAAGTCCGCCCGCAGCGCGCCGGCACGGACACCTGCCACGGCGGCGGCGTGGCCGCGCAGCGCAATGCGCCCTGCCAGGAACCTGTCCCGGCGGATCCCGGAACCGAAGGACACGGCCAGCCGCTGCTCGCCGTCGTCCAGGGTGGCGGCCTGCCGGAGGTCGACGGCGGACAGCTGCACGGCAGCCAGTCCCGCGGCAGGCAGTCCCGCGGCAGCCGGAAGGATCCCGTCCAGACCTGGCTCTGCCCGTCTTTCCACACCGCCTCCGAAAGCTTGCTGCACTGTTATCGGGTCATCAGCCTATGCGCCCGCGGCCCCGGCCGGCGTGCGGCCTCTCCGGGACGCAGTAAGCTCGGAATCATGAGTGTAATCCGTCCCGCAACACCCGCCGACGTTCCCGTAATCCTGCAAATGATCCACGAGCTGGCCGTCTACGAAAAGGAGCCGGACGCCGTCCGGAACACCCCCGAGATGCTCACCGAGGTGCTCTTCGGCAGCAACCCGCGCGTCTACGCCCACATGGCCGAGAACGAGGACGGGCAGGTCCGGGGCTTCGCCCTCTGGTTCCTCAACTATTCCACCTGGGAGGGCGTGCACGGGATTTACCTGGAGGACCTCTACGTCACCCCGGAGGCCCGTGGTGAGGGCCACGGCAAGGCGCTGCTGCAGCATCTGGCGGCGACCGCCGTCGAACGGGGCTATGCCCGCGTTGAGTGGAGTGTCCTGGACTGGAACGAACCGTCGATCGCCTTTTACCGGAATCTTGGGGCCTTCCCGATGGAGGAATGGTCGACATTCCGGCTTACCGGAGCGGCGCTGGCCGGATTCGGCAGCCGCAGCAAGGCCGGTGTCCATGGCTGAGGCCGCGCTGGACGCCAGCACCCAGAAGGGCGGCGCCGTGCAACAGCGACCAGTCCATACAGTGCGCGCCCGGCACAAATTCCGCGGCATGCGTACTGCAGAGCACTACTTCACGGTGCCCCTGGACCATTTCGCCGGCCCGGACGGAGCGGACGCGGCCGAGACCATCACGGTCTTCGCCCGCGAATATGTGTCCGCCGAGCACAGCGAGGCGGAGGCCGCGCGGCTGCCGTGGCTTTTGTACCTGCAGGGCGGTCCGGGCGGCCGCGGCAACCGCTTCGCATCCCTGGGCGGCTGGAGCAAGGCTGCGGCCAAGGACTTCCGGATCCTGATGCTGGACCAGCGGGGCACAGGCCTCTCCTCCGCGGTTGACCGCAACACCCTGCCGCTGCGCGGGGACGCCGCAGCACAGGCAAGATACCTTGAGCACTTTCGGGCGGATTCAATCGTTGCCGACGCCGAGCTCATCCGCCAGGCCCTCGGCTCAGGGCCGTGGACCGTCTACGGGCAGAGCTACGGCGGCTTTTGCGCGCTGACGTACCTGTCGTTCGCGCCCACCGGCCTGCGTGAGGTGCTGATCACCGGCGGCCTTGCGCCGCTGGCGGGATCCCCCGACCGCGTTTACCGCGAGACCTTCAAACGGGTCGCAGCCCGGAACGCCGAGTACTTCGGCTGGTACCCCGAGGACCGGGAAGCCGTGAACCGGATCGCCGAGCACCTCCGCAGCACAGCTGAATGCCTTCCGGACGGCTCTCCCCTCACGGTCGAGCGTTTCCAGATGGTGGGGTCCTTCCTCGGCGGGAACACCCGGGTGGACAGCCTCCACAATCTGCTGGAGGACGCCTTTGTGGACACCTCCGGCGGTCCGCGGCTCTCCGACCCGTTCCTGGAGCAGATCCGTACACTGGTTTCGCGCGCGGCCAACCCCCTGTACGCACTGATGCACGAGTCCATCTACGGCCAGGACGAGGCCACCGGCTGGGCCGCCTGGCGGGTCCTCGAGGAGTTCCCCGAATTCCGCCCGGACGCAGCGGAAGTTCTCCTGACGGGCGAGATGGTCTACCCGTGGTACTTCGAACAGGACCCCGCCCTCCGCCCGCTCAAGGACGTGGCAGAGCTCCTGGCAGCCAAAGCCGACTGGAAGCCGCTGTATGACCCCGACCAGCTCGCCGCCAATATCGTTCCGACTGCGGCCGCGGTCTACCGGGACGATATCTATGTGGACCACGGGCTCTCCATGGAGACAGCTGCCGCCGTCCGCAAGCTGAACACCTGGGAAACAGGCGAGTTCCACCACGACGGCATCGCCGACGACGGGGAGGCCATCTTCGGCCGGCTACTCGGGATGGTGCGCTCCGCCCGCTGAGGCCCCGACAGACCCGTGACAACACAAAGCAACCCCGGGCATCTGATGGCCGGGGTTGCTTTGTCAGGCACGGAGCGGGATCCTAGTCGACGTCGCTCAGGCTCTTCCGGGCGTCCTCTTCCAGGCGCTCGTCCAGCTTTGCCTTCTGCGCGCCGGAGCTGACCAGGCTGGCGATCACGGCGATGATGATGGTGCCGATGATCACCGCGAGGGACACGTACGTCGGGATCTCCGGGGCCCACTCGATGTGGTGCCCGCCGTTGATGAACGGCAGTTCATTGACGTGCATGGCATGCAGGATCAGCTTCACGCCGATGAAGGCCAGGATGATGGACAGGGCGTGCTTCAGGTAGATGAGGCGGTTCATGAGGCCGCCGAGCAGGAAGTACAGCTGCCGCAGGCCCATCAGGGCGAAGATGTTCGCGGTGAAGACGATGAACGCGCTCTGCGTCAGCCCGAAGATGGCGGGGATGGAGTCGACGGCGAACAGCAGGTCCGTCATGCCAATGGTGATGAAGACGATGACCATCGGGGTGAAGACCTTCTTGCCGTCCACCGTGGTGCGCAATTTGCCGCCGTCGAATTTCTCGGACATCGGGATGACCTTGCGGAGCTTGGCGATGAGGGCGTTTTCCTTGTCCTCTTCGTCTTCACCCTCGTCCTGCGCCTGCTTCCAGGCAGTCCAGAGGAGGAAGGCACCGAAGATGTAGAAGACCCAGCTGAACTGCTCGATCACGATGGCGCCAAGCATGATGAAGATGCCGCGCAGGATCAGCGCGATGATGATGCCCACCATCAGCACCTCCTGCTGGTACTTACGGGGCACCGAGAAGCGGGCCATGATGATGATGAAAACGAAGAGGTTGTCGATGCTGAGGCTGTACTCAGTCACCCACCCGGCTACGAATTGGCTCCCGTACTCGGGTCCCGTAAACATGAACATGGCACCGGCGAACACGAGGGCCAGTGCCACGTAGAAGGCCACCCAGAGGCCGGCTTCCTTCATGGAGGGCTCGTGCGGACGGCGCACCACCAGAAGCAGGTCCATAAGGAGGATGATGCCGAGGACGACGAACGAGCCGACCTCGAACCAGACGGGAAGTTCCACAAAAATGCCTTTCGCAGGGTACAAAAAACCGGTGTAAGTCTCTCCGGCGAACCTGTGCACTTTGTGCTGATGTGGCTGCCCGCTACGCCCGGCAAGGCATCTGTGCCCTGCGTGTTGACGTTCGTAGCGCTTGGGATACTCCCCTACGTGACCTCAACTTTACCCTAGAGACGGCGCCCGCCGCGCCAGGTGACGCCAGACATGCAGGCCAGTAACGCGGGACGCGCCACGGGCCTGCACTTGCTGTGGCGGTACGGCTAGGCGTGCCCTGCCGACTGCATCTGGCGCAATTCCTTCTTCAGCTCGGAAACTTCGTCACGGATCCGGGCAGCCACTTCGAACTGAAGTTCGGCAGCCGCCCCGTGCATCTGCTCGGTCAGCTGTTCGATCAGGCCCACCAGGTCCTCGGCGGGCGCGGCCGCCAGCCCGTCGGCCCGGACCATGGCGGCGCCCTTCTTGGCCCCCTTGCCGGCCTTGGCGCCGGGCTTGGGGGCCCCGGTAATGCCGCGTTTGCCCTTGCCGTAGTCGAAGCTGCCCAGCAGCGCATCGGTGTCCGCATCCTCGCGCGCCAGCTGGTCTGTGATGTCGGCGATCTTTTTCCGCAGCGGCTGCGGGTCCACACCGTTTTCTTTGTTGAAGGCCACCTGGATGGCGCGGCGGCGGTTGGTCTCCTCGATGGCCTGCGCCATGGAGTCGGTGATCCGGTCGGCGTACATGTGCACCTGTCCGGACACGTTCCTGGCGGCACGGCCGATGGTCTGGATCAGCGACGTGGAGGAACGCAGGAAGCCTTCCTTGTCGGCGTCGAGGATGCTCACCAGCGACACCTCGGGCAGATCGAGGCCCTCACGGAGGAGGTTGATGCCGACCAGGACGTCGAAGGTGCCCAGCCGGAGTTCGCGCAGCAGCTCCACGCGGCGCAGGGTGTCCACGTCCGAGTGCAGGTACTCGACCTTGACGCCGTGGCCCAGGAGGTAGTCCGTGAGGTCCTCGGCCATGCGCTTGGTCAGGGTGGTCACCAGGACGCGCTCGTCCTTTTCCACCCGGGTCCGGATCTCGCCCAGGAGGTCGTCGATCTGGCCCTTCGTGGGTTTGACGATGACCTCGGGGTCCACCAGGCCCGTGGGACGGATGATCTGCTGCACGTAGCCGTCGGCCTTGCCGAGCTCGTACTTTCCGGGCGTGGCGGACAGATACACGGTCTGGCCTACGCGCTCCAGGAACTCGTCCCACTTCAGGGGCCGGTTGTCCATAGCTGACGGCAGCCGGAAGCCGTGGTCCACCAGGGTGCGCTTGCGCGACATGTCGCCCTCGTACATCGCACCGATCTGGGGCACGGTGACGTGCGATTCGTCGATGACCAGCAGGAAGTCGTCCGGGAAGTAGTCCAGGAGGCAGTGCGGCGCGCTCCCGCCCGGGCGCCCGTCGATGTGGCGGGAGTAGTTCTCGATGCCGTTGCAGAATCCCATCTGCTGCATCATTTCGAGGTCGTAGGTGGTGCGCATGCGGAGCCGCTGGGACTCGACCAGCTTGTTCTGCCCCTCGAGCACGCTGAGCCGCTCCGCCAGCTCGTCCTCGATGGCGGAGATGGCCCTGGACATGCGCTCCGGACCGGCCACGTAGTGCGACGCCGGGAAGACGTACATCTCGGTTTCCTCGCGCAGGACCTCGCCGGTGACCGGATGCAGCGTGTGGATGCTTTCCACCTCGTCGCCGAAGAACTCGATCCGGAGGGCGAGTTCCTCGTACATGGGGATGATTTCCACGGTGTCGCCGCGGACCCGGAACGTTCCGCGGTGGAAGTCCATGTCATTGCGGACGTACTGCATGGAGACGAACTTCCGCAGGAGGTCGTCGCGGTTCATTTCCTGGCCCTGGCGCAGGGTGACCATGCCCGCGATGTACTCCTCGGGCGTGCCAAGGCCGTAGATGCAGGAAACGGTGGCCACCACGATCACGTCACGCCGGGTCAGGAGGGCGTTGGTCGCGGAGTGCCGGAGCCGCTCCACTTCCTCGTTGATCGAGGAGTCCTTCTCGATGAAGGTGTCCGTCTGCGGGACATAGGCTTCGGGCTGGTAGTAGTCGTAGTAGGAAACGAAGTATTCCACCGCATTGTTGGGGAGCAGCTCGCGGAACTCGTTGGCCAGCTGCGCGGCGAGGGTCTTGTTCTGGACCATCACCAGTGTGGGCCGCTGCACCTGCTCCACCAGCCATGCTGTGGTGGCGCTCTTGCCGGTGCCCGTGGCGCCGAGCAGGACCACGTCCTTTTCACCGTTTTTGATGCGTTCGGTGAGTTCGGCGATCGCCGCCGGCTGGTCACCGGCCGGCTTGAACTCGCTGATGACCTCGAACGGGGCAACGACGCGGTTGATCTCCTGCGCAAGACTCATGCATCTAATCTACCGCCGGGCACTGACAGGGATGTCCGATTCAGCTTTGGGCTGTACGCGCAACACCCGTGGGCACATACGACGGCGGCCGCCAGCCGCTGCTTTCAGCCCACCGTTCCATTTCGGGAACCGCGACATCGCGGAACCAGTCCTCCTTGCCCGCGGCGTAGCCGGCGGTGGTGTCATCGGAAGCATGCAGCGCGGCCACGCGCCGTTTCTCCGCGGCATACTCCCCGCGCGCGGCGGGGTCGGCGCGCAGCCAGTCGCGGAAGCACAGGGCAAACCGCCACCCGGGCGAGCCTGCCACCCGGACGTGGAGATTCACCGGGCGCGCGGGATCGGCGTTGCCGTGCAGGCGCTTGGACCAGGCCGCGGGGTCGGGACGTCCGGGCAGGGGGCTGTCCATCAGGATTCCCGGCCAGGGCGGGAACCCGGCGGCAGCAAGGAGCGGCGCGATACGGTCGGCCGTGGCGAGGTCCGGCACGGCGACCTGGAGGTCGATGACGTCTTTCGCCTCGAGGCCGGGAACGGCCGTCGAGCCGATGTGGTCGACGGCCAGGACGTCATCCGGGGCCGCTGCCTTCAGCCGCCCGGCCAGATTTGACGCCTGGCGCGGCCAGTCCGCGTCAGGTTCCGTCAGGACGGGGGCACCGCTGCGGGCTGCCACCGTTGCCTGGCTGATGTTCCGGGCGAAGGGCAGGAGGCGCCCGTGCCACAGCCGGTCGACCGAGGCCAGCAGCTCATCGGGCGTGCCGGAATTGCCCAGAACCACATCCGCTGCGTCGAGGCGGTCCTGGCGGGACGCCTGCGCGGCCATCCGCGAACGGGCGTCCGCCTCCGTCATTCCGCGGTGTTCCATCATGCGCTGCAGCCGGATATCCTCCGGCGCATCCACCACGAGCACAAGATGGAAGTTCTTCTGCTGCCCGGTTTCCACCAGGAGTGGAATGTCCTGCACCACTACCGCGCCCTCCGGGGCGGCAGCAATCACCGCTGCAGCGCGTTCACGCACAAGCGGGTGGACGATGGCGTTCAGCTCCGCGCGCCGTTCGGGCTCCCGGAACACGATGGCTCCGAGGCGTGGCCGGTCGAGCCGTCCGTCGCCGTCGAGGATCTCCGGCCCGAAAGCAGCCACGACGGCGGCAAGGCCCGGGGTGCCGGGTTCCACGACCTCGCGGGCAATCGCGTCGGCATCGACGAGCACGGCGCCCAGTTCCTCCAGGCGTGTTGCCACCAGCGACTTCCCCGACGCGATCCCGCCTGTCAACCCAATCTTCAGCACCCCCCAAGACTAATCCCCACTGCCTCCCTAACCTCGCTCCGCTCGGCCAGGGAACCCTGGCGGCGTGGGCCCATCCACCGTCCTCCTAACCTCGCTCCGCTCGGCCAGGGAACCCTGGCGGCGTGGGCCCATCCACTGCAGCCCCACTCCGGCAAGCTCGATTGGGGCCCCTCGGCAGCGTGGGCCCATCCGCTGCCTCCCCAATCTCGCCTAGACTTGGGCGGTGCAAGAGCAAGAGAGCAGGTCATCGGCATACACGACGCTGGCCGCCGGCGGCGGCTTCCGCCACGAGATCGAGGTTAAGCGGTCCCGGTTCATCACCGTGCTGCGGCGGGCGGACAGCGAAAACGGCGCCCGTGCCCTGGTGTCCGAGCTGCGCCGGGAATTCCATGACGCCGGGCACCACTGCTCCGCGTTCGTGCTTGGGCCTGACCGCGACATCCAGCGTTCCAGCGACGACGGCGAACCTTCCGGCACCGCCGGGATCCCGATGCTGGAGGCCCTGATCCGGCGGGAAACCGCGCCCGGGGTGACGGACCTCAGCGACGTGAGTGCCGTCGTCGTGCGTTATTTCGGCGGGATCCTGCTCGGCGCCGGCGGACTGGTGCGCGCCTACTCCGATTCGGTATCAACGGCGCTGGAGCTTGCTCCGATGGTGCAGCGCCGGCGCCTGCGCATCTGTGCCGTGCGGGTCCCGCATGCCGCGGCCGGGCGCCTCGAAAACGACCTGCGCAGTGCGGGCTATGCCATGGCGGAAACCGGCTACGAAGCCCAGTCCACGGTGCTTCGCCTTGCCCTGCCGGATGCGCCCGGTGACCTGGCGGAAGCCGCGGACCGCTTGGCGGCCCTGACCGCCGGCAGCGCCGCCCTTCAGCCTGAGGGCACCGAATGGATTGACATCCCGCGCTAACCACCGCGCCGGCCTTGCCGGCGTAAATAATCAGCTTGCTTATGAGTTTCGGCTTTCCTAGGGTGGACCTGTAAGGCATCACAGGAAAAGGAGGACTCATGTCAGAGCACAACATCAACGGCAAGAGGGTCGCATTTCTGCTGACAGACGGCGTGGAGCAGGTTGAACTGACCAGCCCGTGGGACGCCGTCAAGAACGCCGGCGGCGAGCCCGTTCTGGTAGCCCCGAAAAGCGGCAAGCTTCAGGGATTTGAGGGCGTCGAGAAGGGCGACACCTTCGATGTGGACCTGGTCCTGAAGGACGCCAACGCCTCGGACTTCCACGCCCTGGTGATTCCCGGGGGCGTGGTGAACGCTGACCATCTGCGGGTGGACAAGGATGCGCAGGCGTTTGCGCGTAGCTTCTTCGAGCAGCACAAGCCGGTAGCGGCCATCTGCCACGGCCCGTGGCTGCTCATCGACGCCGGCGTCGTCAAAGGCAGGAACCTCACTTCCTACCACACGCTGGCCACGGACCTGCGGAATGCCGGCGCCAACTGGAGCGACCAGGAAGTGGTGGTGGACCAGGGCTTTGTGACCAGCCGGAAGCCGGACGACCTTCCTGCGTTCAATGACAAAGTGCTGGAGGAAATCGCGGAAGGTGAGCACGCCGGCCAGACGGCCTGATCCCTCAGAATCCATAACCCGGCACCATGAACCGCCGGCAATAACAAAGGTGGCCGCCCCCTTTCGGGGACGGCCACCTTTTTACTGGCTTTCAGCTGTCAGCCAGCGCCGGGCAATTAGTTGCCGGTCAGCTTCTCACGCAGAGCGGCAAGAGCCTCGTCCGAAGCAAGCGTGCCTGCACCGGAGTCAGTGGTAGCCGGCTCGGAGGAGTAGCTGGTGGCGCCGGAGTCGCTGTCGCCGGACGTCGCTGCAGCAGCGTCGTCGGCAGCGTGCTGGGCAACCTGCTTCTTGTGGGCTTCCCAGCGGGTCTGGGCATCAGCGTACTGCTGCTCCCAGGCGGCGCGCTGAGCCTCGTAGCCCTCGAGCCATTCGTTGGACTCGGGGTCGAAGCCCTCGGGGTACTTGTAGTTGCCCTCTTCGTCGTACTCTGCGGCCATGCCGTACAGAGCCGGGTCGAACTCGGTGCTGTCGGCGTCAACGCCCTCGTTGGCCTGCTTGAGGGAGAGGGAGATGCGGCGGCGCTCGAGGTCGATGTCGATGACCTTGACGAACAGTTCGTCGCCAACGGAGACAACCTGCTCAGCCAGCTCAACGTGGCGGACGGCCAGTTCGGAGATGTGAACGAGGCCTTCGATGCCGTCTTCGACGCGGACGAATGCACCGAACGGAACGAGCTTGGTGACCTTACCCGGAACAACCTGGCCGAGGGCGTGGGTGCGGGCGAAGGTCTGCCACGGGTCTTCCTGCGTAGCCTTGAGGGACAGGGAGACACGCTCGCGGTCCAGATCCACTTCGAGGACCTCGACGGTGACTTCCTGGCCGACCTCGACAACCTCGGACGGGTGGTCGATGTGCTTCCAGGACAGCTCGGAAACGTGAACCAGGCCGTCTACGCCGCCCAGGTCCACGAAGGCACCGAAGTTGACGATGGAGGAAACAACGCCGGGACGGACCTGGCCCTTTTCCAGCTTGTTGAGGAAGGTGGAGCGGACCTCGGACTGGGTCTGCTCGAGCCATGCACGGCGGGACAGCACAACGTTGTTGCGGTTCTTGTCCAGCTCGATGATCTTGGCTTCGATCTGCTGGCCGATGTACGGAGCCAGGTCGCGCACACGGCGCATCTCGACGAGGGATGCGGGCAGGAAGCCGCGCAGACCGATGTCGAGGATAAGACCACCCTTGACAACCTCGATGACGGTACCGGTGACAACACCGTCTTCTTCCTTGACCTTCTCGATGTCGCCCCAGGCACGCTCGTACTGAGCACGCTTCTTGGAGAGGATCAGGCGGCCTTCTTTGTCTTCCTTGGTGAGCACCAGGGCTTCGACCTGATCGCCGACGGAGACAACTTCTCCGGGATCAACGTCGTGCTTGATGGAAAGCTCGCGGGAGGGGATGACACCTTCGGTCTTGTAACCGATGTCGAGCAGAACTTCGTCGCGGTCGACCTTGACGACGGTACCTTCGACGAGGTCCCCGTCGTTGAAGTACTTGATGGTGGCGTCGACTGCTGCGAGGAAGTCCTCAGCGGTACCGATGTCGTTAATGGCGACCTGCGGGGTACCGGGCTTCTCGGTGGAGGTGATGGTCATGTAGTAGGGGCTCCGTTGTGGATAGTTAGTCGGTCAGGCAAACCGCCGCGCCCGCGCTATGGAACGCAGGCGCAGTGCGGGCACTCCGCAAGGAAGTGCCTGGTCATCCTGATTTTGTGGATTGAAGAAAATGCGGGCACGTAGTATCCGCCCGTTTATTCTAGTGGCAAGCGCCAAGCAGGGTCAAAGCGCTAGAAATGTGTCAGGCAGTGCGGCGGACGTTCGACGGCGAACATCAGGGCGGCGCGGAACGCCGCCCCGGGTGTGTGCTCCAGAATGCGCCCCGACTCCGCGAGGATCACGGGACTGACCCCGCCCAGGTAGATGGACCCAAGTTCGGCAACGCCCAGCGACAGATCCGGCACCGTGCCCGGGGGCGCCTCCACGACCCGGGCATCTCCCCCGCTGACGTTCAGGACGTACGTGCCGCCCGCGAGGCCCAGGGTGTCGGCCACCTCGAGCACCAGGGTTCCGTCAGCGGAGAAACGCCGCGCGGCCAGGGCCTGGCCGGCGTCCAGGATCCGCAGCCAGAGCATGTCCCGCTGGTCCGCCGACTCAATGCACCTGGGATCCTCGAGCGCCCACGCCAGGGGGTCATCCACCGGAGCCGACTCCCAGCTCACGCGTTCGGAGAGGTCGATGGCGCCCAGGAACTGCCACAGCTCGAGGTAGGCCGGGCCCGTGGCCGCCACGAGATCCACAAGTTCGATGGTGTACGGCTTCGCGTCCCAGCCGGCGAACCTGTAGGAGGCGTAGCCATCCACCCGGCCGGACGCGTCGTAGTGCAGGGCGCACCGGATGGCATCATCCTCTGAACCGTCACGGCCGAAGGCACCCGACACGGTGTGCCGGTAGGCCTCCTGGCGCACGATGGACCCGGGCGTCAGCCGGTGGACCCGGTCGAAGACGCCGGCCGCCAGGTCCAGGAGCACCCTCCGGTCGGCCATTTCCACGCTGCCGGTGGCCGCGTGGCGGATCCTGAACCTCGGACCGGTGTCCACCTTGATGCTCCGCTCGAACGTGGCAACGCCAAAGCCAAAGCGCCCGTAGATGGAACCCTCCGAAGCGGTGAGGGCCGCCAGCGCGACGCCGGCGGCTTTGGCCGCCCCCAGGTCTTCGGTCATCATCCGGCGGAGGAGTCCCTGCCGCCGGTGCGTGCCGCGGACCGTCACCGCGGTGACAAGCTGCGTTTCCAGCTGCCGGCCGTACCCGATGTTCAGGTCCTTGCGGAGAGTGGCGAACGTGGCCACCGGAACGTCCGGGCCCAGGGAGTGGGGCGCCACCGGCGCCGCCTGGTAAATGCCGGTCAGTTCACGATCGTCCGTCCGGTACATGGCCAGGATCTTGTCCACGAACGTGTCGTTCCGGTTGCTGTCGTGGAACCCGGAGCCCACCGCCTTGACCCACGCACTGGCCAAGGCGGTGTCAGGGGAACCGTCCGGAGCCGTACGGAATCTCTTGACTTCATACCGGTCCGGCATCAGTGACCCGCGTCGTACCAGCTGGTGCCGACGCCGATCTGGACCTCCAGCGGTACGCTGAGGTCCGCGGCGGCGGCCATCTGCTCGGTGACGAGCTTTTCAACGGCATCCCGCTCGCCCGCGGCGACTTCCAGCACGAGTTCGTCATGGACCTGCAGCAGCATGCGCGACTTCAGTCCCTGGGCCGCCAGTTCCGAATGCACACCGAGCATGGCGCGCTTGATGATGTCCGCGGCGGACCCCTGGATGGGTGAGTTCAGCGCGATGCGTTCAGCGTTCTCCCTGAGCTGGCGGTTGGTGCTGGTGAGGTCAGGCAGGTACCGGCGCCGGCCTTCGATCGTGGACGTGTAGCCGTCAACGCGGGCCTGATCCACCACGCCGCGCAGGTAGTCGCGGACAGCGCCGAAGCGGTCGAAGTAGTCCTTCATGAGGTTCCTGGCCTCATCCACGGAGATTTCCAACTGCTTGGACAGCCCGAAGGACGTCAGCCCGTAGGCCAGGCCGTAGGACATGGCCTTGACCTTGGAGCGCATGGCACTGGTCACCTCGGCCGGCGGCACGTGGAAGATGGACGAACCCACGAAGCGGTGCAGGTCCTCACCCTCACGGTAAGCCTGGATCAGCCCGGCATCGCCGGACAGATGCGCCATGATGCGCATCTCGATCTGCGAGTAGTCGGCGGACAGCAGGCACTCGTAGCCGTCGCTGACCACGAAGATCCCGCGCACGCGGCGGCCTTCCTCGCTGCGGATCGGGATGTTCTGCAGGTTGGGGTTGTTGGACGAGATCCGCCCGGTGGCGGCCACGTTCTGGGCGTAGGTGGTGTGGATGCGGCCGTCCTCGGCCACGGACTTCTTCAGCGTTTCCACCATCTGCCGCAGCTTCGCCGACTCCCGGTGCGCCATGAGCTGGACCAGGAATTCATGCCCGGTCTTCTCCAGCAGGTTCTTCAGGGATGCCGCGTCGGTGGTGTAGCCGGACTTGATCTTCTTGGTCTTGGGCAGCTGGAGTTCCTCGAACAGGACAGTCTGCAGCTGCTTGGGCGAACCGAGGTTCACCTCGTGGCCGATCGCCGCGAACGCCCGCTCCTGGGCGTCGTCGATCACCCGGGCGAGGTCCGTGAGCTGCTCGTCCATCAGGTCCATGGAGACCGCAATGCCGGCTGTCTCCATGTCGGCCAGGACGCGGGCCACCGGAAGTTCCAGGGTGGCCAGCAGGTCCCCGGCCTTGCGTTCCTGCAGTTCCGATTCGAAGAACCGGCTCAGTTTGTGGACAACGGCGGCCACCTGGACCAGCGCACCGGACGCCGCGGCAGCGTCGTCGTCGAACTCCAGTTCCAGCTGGCCCGCCTTTGCGGCTTCTGCAGAAACGTGGATGTTCAGGTGGTGCTGGGCCAGCTCTGCCAGTTCGTAGGTGCGGCGGTCCGGTTCGATGAGGTAGCCGGAGATGGAGGTGTCATCCACGACGCCTTCCAGGCCAAATCCGCGGTTGGCCAGCGCTTTCAGGGCCGCTTTGTAGCCGTGAAGCACCTTCGGGGATTCGGCGTCCCGGAGCCACTGGGCCAGGACATTTTCAGCTTCTGCGTCCAATCCTGTGAGGTCCACGTAGGCGGCGGCATCGTCCCGCACGATGGCGACGGCGTCGGCGTCCTCGCCGATCCGGCCGGCCAGCACGTCAACAGCGAGGGCGGAGCGCTGGCCGGCACCTGCCTCGAGGAAGGCCCTGAGCGAGGCGGCGTCCTGCAAGGTTGCGAACTCGCGGCTTTCCAGGGTTTCGCGTTCGGCTTCCGTGACCTCGCTGGCGTACAGGTCGAAAAGCCGGGCGCGGATGGTCTTGAATTCGAGCTCGTCGAAGAGCTCTTCGAGTGCCTGCTGGTCCGGCCGCGGATCGGCCAGCTCGTCGAGCGTCACCGGCAGGTCGAGGTCGGTGTGGAGCTGGTTGAGCTTGCGGTTGCGCTTGACGGCGTCCACATTGGCGCGCAGTGCGTCCCCCACCTTCCCGCCGATGGCATCGAGGTGTTCCAGCACGCCCTCGAGGCCGCCGTACTGGTTGATCCATTTGGCTGCCGTCTTGGGCCCGACGCCGGGAACGCCCGGCAGGTTGTCCGCTGTCTCGCCCACCAGGGCCGCGAGGTCCGAGTACCGGGAGGGGCTGACGAAGTACTTGTCCTCGACGGCGGCAGCGTCCATCCGCGGAATGTCGCTGACGCCCTTCCTCGGGTAGAGCACGAACACGTTGTCGGTGATGAGCTGGAAGGCGTCCCGGTCACCCGAGACGAGCAGGACCTCGTGGCCGGCTTTCTCGCCCATGGCCGCGAGCGTGGCCAGGATGTCGTCCGCCTCGTAGCCGGGCATCTTGATGGTCTTGATGCCCCAGGCGCCCATGACTTTGTCGATGAGGTCGATCTGGCCGCTCATTTCCCGCGGAGTCTCGTTGCGGCCGCCCTTGTACTCGCTGTACTCGGCCTTGCGGTGAGTGGTGTCATCCGAGACGTCGAAGGCGACCGCGATGTGGGTGGGCTTCTGCTCCTTGATGAGGTTGATCAGCATGGAGGTGAAGCCGTGGATCGCGTTGGTGTGCTGGCCCCGGGCGGTGGAGAACTTGTCCGCCGGAAGCGCGAAGAAGGCACGGAAGGCCATGGAGTGCCCGTCCAGCACCAGAAGCCGGGGCTGCTGCGTCATGGGAACGACGGGGGCCTCGGTGGCCGACACCGAAGTGACGGCGGGATCGGACACTGCAATGTCCGGAAGGGTCTGGGTTGTGGACGTATTTGGGGCCGGTTTGGTTGTTTCACTCACAGGTGCCAGCCTAGTTGCCATGATGGACAATTTCACGCCCGGCCCGGCCGGTGAGGCCAGCCCCACAGAGTCCGGCCGGAGCACGGAAGCGGCTGAAGCAGTTGCAGCTCCCGCCGCCGTGGAAGCCGCCGCGGAGACGCGTTTCCGGGAAGAGCTGGCTGCAGCCGGCGTCCCCGAACACCTGCACGGCTGGCTTGCCGGGTACGGCATCGGCGCGCTGGTGGTGAAGATGGGAATCCGCTTCCTGGAGATGAGCCCCGAACGGTGCGTGGCCACGATGCCCGTGGAGGGGAACACCCAGGTGGCGGGGATCCTGCACGGCGGCGCGCATGTGGTGCTGGCTGAAACGCTGGGGTCATTTGCCGCCGGAATGCACGCCGGTCCGGGCCGCCAGGCGCTGGGCATCGAGGTTGGCGCCACGCACCACCGCGCTGTTTCCGCCGGAACGGTGACCGGAACCTGCACGGCCATTCACCTGGGACGCACGCTGACCACGCACGAGATCGTGATGACCGACGAGCAGGGACGCCGGCTGTCCACGGCGCGGATCACCAACCTCATCCTGTAGCGGCCCGCAGCAGCGCTGGCTTTCGGTAAAAGCTAACGGACGGGGGTGAAAACTAACGGGGGGCCCAGCGGTACCGGAGCTCCACGATCCCCCGCCCCTGGGTGCGTGCTTCCTGCAACTCGAGTGGCGCCGTCGGGCCTTGCTCAAGGGGAAGCAGCCGCTTTCCCCCGCCCAGCACCACGGGGATGACGGAGACTATCAGCTCGTCCAGCAGGCCGGCGCCGGCGAATTCGGCGGCCAGCTCGCCGCCGCCCACCACCCAGATGTTTTTACCGCCGGCATCCCGCCGGAGGTCATCGATGAATTCGGTCACGTCGCCGCGGACGAACGTGATGTCGGCCCCGGACGGGGCGCTGAACTCGTGGTGGGTGAAGATCCAGCAGGGCGTCCCGGGGTAGGGCCAGTTGCCGGGCTCGTGCTCCATCAGCCACTCGTAGGTGGTCCCGCCCATGACGATGCAGCCGATGCCGGCGATGAAGGCGTCGTAGCTTTCCTTGCCGCCTTCGAAGCCGTCGAACTGCAGCAGCCAGGCTAAGTCATCGTCCGCGGTGGCGATGAAGCCGTCGAGGGAGGACGCAACGTAATACTGGACAGTCGGCATGCGCCCAGCCTAGCTACTCCCATCCCCTCTTCCCAGAGGAAACGGCTACCCGCTGAAGTACGGAATGATCAGGTAGAGCCCGAACAGCACGGCGAGGCCGCACAGCCCGAAGCAGGCGTAGGAGAGGTACTTGACCCACGCCGGGGCACCGACCTGGCGGTCACCGGCGATGGCGGTGAGCCGGACGCCGAGGGAATAGAGGACCACGACGGTCACGGCGGCGACCAGGGTGGCGCCGGCCACGGTGAGGAGTTCCAGCCACTTCATCGCTGCGGGCCCTTCGGGTTGTTGTTCTTGGCGCGCTGGGCGGCGCGTGCCCTGGCGCGGGCCTTCTTCTTGGCGAAGCGGACAGCCTGTCCGGCCTCTTCGACCTCCACCGCGTTGTGGTGGCCCACCTGGGACTTGCGGGATACCAGGAACATGTACAGCACGGCGCCGATGCCGGCCACGGCGGCGATCACCACGCCGACGACGCCGGTCTTGACCAGCAGCGCTGTCAGGGCACCGACGATACCGGCAGCGGGCAGCGTAAAGAGCCAGCCGAGGGCGATGCGCCCCACCATGCCCCAGCGGACCGTGGTGCCCCGGCGGCCCATGCCGGAGCCGATGACGGAGCCGGAGGCCACCTGGGTGGTGGACAGGGCAAAGCCCAGGTGCGAGGAGGCCAGAATGGCGGAGGCCGTGCTCGACTCGGCGGCGAAGCCCTGTGCGGGCTTGACCTCGGTGAGTCCGGCGCCCATGGTCCTGATGATCCGCCAGCCGCCGGCGTAGGTTCCGATGGCGATGGCGAGGGCACATGCCGTGATCACCCACAGCTGCGGGCCTGAGCCGGGCTCCTGCGTTCCTGCTGCGATCAGCACCAGGGTAATGATGCCCATGGTCTTCTGGGCGTCGTTGGTGCCGTGGGCCAGCGCGACCAGGCTGGAGGTGAAGATCTGGCCGGTGCGGAAGCCGCCGCGCTTCTGCGTGAGCTTGCTGCCGGTCTCCGGATCATGCCGGGCCGTGAGCCCGTAGGCGATACGGGTACAGACGTAGGCCACGAGCCCGGCGATCACCGGGGCGAAGATGGCAGGGAGGATCACCTTCTGGAGCAGCGTCTCGAGGTTGACCGAGTGGAAACCGATGCCGATGACCGCGGCGCCGATGAGGCCGCCGAACAGCGCATGCGATGAACTGGAGGGCAGTCCCTTCAGCCAGGTGATCATGTTCCACAGAATGGCACCCATCAGACCGGCAAAAATGATGTCCGGGGTGATCTGCACGCCGCCGGACCCCTCGCGGATGATCCCGCCCGAGACCGTCTTGGCCACTTCCGTGGACAGGAACGCGCCTATCAGGTTCAGGACCGCCGCGAGGGCAACCGCAGTCTTCGGCTTGATTGCACCGGTGGCGATGGGCGTGGCCATCGCATTCGCGGTGTCATGGAAACCGTTCGTGAAGTCGAAAAATAATGCCAGCGCTATGACCAGCGCCACCATGAAGGTGATGTCCACCTGTTGCCCAATCTGCAGAGTCTACGTACAGCAGTTCCACTTCCCCTGCCTGCACTGCACAGCATAGTTCACCCGGTGTTCAGGAGGTGTTAAAAGGGTGGAGGTAGCGGAGCTGCAGAGCGGGCCTGAAACCTTATCGATGTTACGCGCCCTGCAGGCGAGGTCCAACCTGCGCCGCATGCGGCCTGTCACACCTGCGGCTGCGGAGGCGGGGCAAAGGCAAGGATTGCCTCCAGGTCGCCGGGCGAAAGGCCGGTCCGCGGGTCCGGTGAGACCAGCAGGGCGCGGCGGCCAAGGATCCGCGCCCATGCCTGTGCCCGCCCCTCGAAGGCGAGCTGGTCGTCCACCCAGATGATC
This sequence comes from Arthrobacter sp. NPDC057388, assembly GCF_042668165.1. Classification (NCBI taxonomy): domain Bacteria; kingdom Bacillati; phylum Actinomycetota; class Actinomycetes; order Micrococcales; family Micrococcaceae; genus Arthrobacter; species Arthrobacter sp. NPDC057388. The sequence continues at coordinate 40,381 of NZ_JBHVBL010000022.1, read as the reverse complement.
CGCTCCGGCGTGTTCCTGCCCACATCCGCCTGGAGGGCTTCCAGCTTCCACCATTCGGCGCCGCCGCCCGGACCGTCCGCGGTCAGCACAGGCCATTGGCTTCCCGCCAGGCCCGTGGCCGGGCAGAGCACGGCGGGTGCCAGTTCTTCCCAGCTGGTGAGCCAGACGCAGCGGAGGCCGGGCCGCTGCGCCAGCAGGTTCAGTTCCGTCACCAGCTCCGGCGCGTAGGCCACTTCCAGCATCCCGGCATAGGCGTGCCGCCACGCTGATCCCCAGGGTGTTGTGCCCGTTGGGCCGAAGGGGCATACGACGCCGTCCACATCGAGGTACAGGGTGACTGCATTTTCCACTGCGTTTCCTCCAGCGCCTGCTCTGGAGGAAACGCTACGGACCCGGCCCCGGAGGGGCAAGGCTACCGCTAGGCGGGGACGCCTTGAAGACCGCCATCACTCTGCCGTGCACCTCAACGTGGAATGGCGCGACCTGCCGGACCGGAACTGGCCAATGAGGTGAAGACCATCCAAGGCCGCACGGTCCCGGCGTCCGAGACCGTGCGGATGCGCACCCGCGAAGCCTGGATCCACGCGGGCGGTAGTGGCCGCGGATGAGGTGCCCGCCGCCCCGAAGTGGATCTGAGAGTGCACAAAACGCCGGGGTAGACTGTGCCCGTCAGCGCGGGAACCGAACCGACGGAAGGCACACCAATGGGCATGGCCGAGACAAGCGGGACGATGACGGACGAGGAACTGGATCTCCTCCAGCGGTACTGGAGTGCGGCGAACTACCTCACAGTGGCGCAAATCTACCTTCAGGAAAACGCACTGCTCCGGGAGCCGCTGCGGCCGGAGCACATCAAGCCGAGGCTGCTCGGCCACTGGGGAACCGGACCCGGGCTGTCACTGATTTACGCCCACCTGAACCGGCTGATCAGGAACACCTCTGCCGAGGTCCTGTTCATCGCCGGGCCCGGCCACGGCGGACCGTCGGTGGTGGCGAACGTCTACCTCGAAGGCACCTACTCGGAGATCTACCCCGACATCAGCCGCGACGCCGAGGGCCTGCGCCGGCTGGCTCGGCAGTTTTCGACGCCGGGAGGTGTGGGAAGCCATGTCGGCCCCGCCACCCCCGGTTCCATCCACGAGGGCGGCGAGCTGGGTTACTCCCTGATGCATGCCACCGGTGCGGTGATGGACAACCCGGACCTCATCGCCGCCTGCGTGGTGGGCGACGGCGAAGCCGAGACCGGCCCGCTCGCTGCCTCATGGACGGCGCCGTTCTTCCTGAACCCGGCACGGGACGGCGCGGTCCTGCCCATCCTGCACCTCAACGGCGCCAAGATTTCCGGACCGACCGTCCTGGGCCGCCGCCAGGACGAGGATGTCGAGGCCCTGCTGCGTGCCAACGGCTGGGAACCGGTGACGGTGTCCGGCGACGAGCCCGAGAAGGTCCACCGGGCCCTGGCCGCTGCGCTCGACGACGCCTACGCCGCCATCCGGGCCATCCAGCAGGAGGCGCGGGCCACCGGTTCCGGCGACGGCTCTGCCTCCGGCAGCAACGGCAGCAACCGGACGACGGCCGCCCGCTGGCCGGCGATCATCCTGCGGACACCCAAGGGCTGGACCGGCCCGGAAACGGTGGACGGCAAACCCGTGGAAGGCACGTTCCGTGCGCACCAGGTTCCGCTGTCCGGCGTCCGGGACAACCCGGAGCACCTGGCGCTGCTGGAGCAGTGGATGCGCTCCTACCAGCCGGAAACGCTGTTCGACGACGGCGGCAGGCTTCTGCCCGAACTTGCTGCGCTGGCTCCCGAAGGCAAGCTCCGGATGGGGGCGGCTCCCTGGGCCAACGGCCAGCCGTCCGTCCCGCTGGAGATTCCCGACCTTGCGCAGTACGCCGTGGACCCCGGCCAGCCGGGCTCCACCAGCGTCGAAACCACCAAGCCCCTGGGCGAGCTGTTCCGCGACCTGTACACCGGAACGGAGGACAACCCGCGGTTCCGGCTGTTCTGTCCGGACGAAACCAACAGCAACCGGCTGGGTGCCGTGTTCGAGGCCACTGACCGCTGCCTCTTGCTGCCGGGCGGCGACGGCGACGACCACATCTCCGCGGACGGCCGGGTGATGGAGGTCCTCTCCGAACACCTGTGCCAGGGCTGGCTGGAGGGCTACCTGCTGACCGGCCGCCACGGATTCTTCGCCAGCTATGAGGCGTTCGCCATGGTCAGCGCCTCCATGACCGTCCAGCACGCCAAGTGGCTGCAGCACGCCCGCGACCTGGAGTGGCGCTCACCGGTGCCAAGTCTGAACATCCTGCTGACCTCCACCTGCTGGCGCAACGACCACAACGGCTTCAGCCACCAGGGGCCGGGCCTGATCGATACCGTGCTGTCCCTGTCCGGCGAGGTGACCCGGATTTACCTGCCGCCGGACACCAACACGCTCCTGGCCACGGCCGAACACACCCTCCGCAGCACGGACTACGTGAACCTGGTCGTCGTCGACAAACAGTCCCACCCGCAGTACCTGACCCTCGAGGAGGCCCGGGCGCATGCGGAGGCCGGAGCCTCCCGTTGGGAGTGGGCCGGCAACGAGACCGACGGCGGCGCTGAACCGGACGTCGTTCTCGCCTGTGCCGGCGACATCCCTACGGAGGAAGCCCTGGCGGCCAGCTGGCTGCTGCAGCGCCACGTTCCGGAGGCCACGGTGCGCGTGGTGAACGTCATGGACGCCATGGTGCTTCCGCCGCGGGAGGTGCATCCCCACGGGCTCGACGACGGGACGTTCAGTTCGCTGTTCACCGACACGTCTGAAGTGGTGGTGGCGTGGCATGGCTACGCCCGTTCCTTCCACCAGCTCCTGCATGGCCGGCCCAACCCGGAACGGTTCCACGTCCGCGGCTACAGCCAGCAGGGAACCACCACCACGCCGTTCGACATGGTGGTGGTCAACCGCATGAGCCGCTACCACCTGGCGCTGGCGGCCCTCCGCCGGATGCCGCGGCAGTTCGACGGCGCGGAGGCGCTGGCCGAGCACTGCCACCGGCAGCTGGACGCCCACGCCGAGTACATCCGGGAGCATTTCGAGGACCTGCCCGACATCCGCGACTGGGTCTGGTCCCCGCCGCTTTCCTGAACGGCCGAACAGCACCAAGGGCCGCAACCGCAACGCGGGGTCACTTCGCGCCCAATAACCTCACATTATTGGGCGGAAAGTGACCCCGCGTTGCTGTTTCCGGGGCGCTTAGGGAGCAGGAGCTGCCGAGGCTCCGCTGACGTTGACCAGCCAGGCGATGCCGAACTTATCGGTACACATGCCGAAGATGTCGCCCCAGGGTGCCTTGTCCATGGGAACGGTGACCGTGCCGCCGTCGCCGGACAGCTTCTCGTAGTAGCCGCGAAGTTCGGCTTCGTCGTCGCCGCTCAGCGAGACGGAGATGTTGTTTCCCGGCGAGTAGTCCATGGAGTTGGGGGTGTCGGCCCCCATAAGCACGAGCCCCTTCTCCGTGGTCAGCATCCCGTGCATGATCTTGTCCGTCTCAGCCGGATCCTCGCTGGCGTGGAATTCCCCGAAGGTGCTGAGCGCCAGGTCGCCGCCGAACACGGACTGGTAGAAGGTCAGGGCGTCGCGGGCGGTGTCACGGAAGCTGATGTACGGGTTGAGCAGAGTGGACACGATCGGTTCTCCTTCGGCTGTACGTGTGGCGCCCGGTGTGCGGCGCAGCACTACACATGTTGCCCGAATCCGGCTGCCCTTCATAGGGGTCCACGGAAGTTCACGGGAGGTTCACGGCTGCAGGTCAGGAGCCGGTCAAGCCGGCGTGAGTGCAGGTCAGGGCCGGAAACGGTAACCGACGCCGGCCTCGGTCAGCAGATGGCGCGGGTTGCCCGTGTCCGCCTCCAGCTTGCGCCGCAACTGGGCCATGTACACCCGCAGGTAGTTCGCTTCCTTCTCGTAGGCCGGCCCCCACACGCTGGCCAGGATCTGCTGCTGCGTGATGAGCTTCCCGGGATTCCGCACCAGCAGTTCCAGGATGCTCCATTCGGTGGGCGTGAGCCGGACGGGCTCTCCGTGCCGGGTGACCATCCGCCGTCCCAGGTCCACGCTGAACTCCGCGGTGTCCACCGTTGATGGCTCCGGAGCTTCCGGTGCGCGGCGCAGGAGGGCACGCAGCCGGGCCAGGAGTTCCTCCAGGCCGAAAGGTTTGGTGATGTAGTCGTCGGCTCCTGCGTCGAGGGCGTCCACCTTGTCCGACGAGCCGTGCCGGGCCGAGAGCACCAGGACCGGGGCGGTGCTCCAGCGCCGGAGCTCCCGAAGGACCGCCGCGCCGTCCATGTCGGGGAGCCCGAGGTCCAGCACAACAAGCTGGGGCGGATTGCGTGCGGCAGCCAGCAGCGCCTCCTCGCCGTCGGCCGCCGTCTCCACGGTGTAGCCGTGCGCCTGCAGCGTGATCCGCAGGGCCTTCAGCAGGTGCTGGTCGTCGTCGACCACGAGGACACTGCTCACTGGGCCGTCTCCTGTCGGGTAGCGGCGGGTGAGGCGTCAGGTCCCAGGGAGTCAGGCCCGGTCGGGTCGGGGCCTGTGGACAGGGGCAGCCGGATGACCATGGTGAGCCCGCCGCCCGGCGTTTCCTCGGCCGCAAGGCTCCCTCCCATGGCCGAGATGAAGCCCCGGGCGACCGCCAGTCCGAGGCCGACGCCGGTTGTCTGGGAAAGATCGTCCAGCCGCTGGAAGGGGCGGAACATCGCCGGCACGTTCCGGTCCGGCACGCCGCGTCCGTGGTCGACGATGCGCAGCTCACCGGCCGGGTGGCCGTTGAGGACGGCGCTGCTGAGCCCGCCCGCCGCGGAGCTCACGACGATGTCGGAGGAGGGGGCGTACTTCACGGCATTTTCCGCGATGTTGGCGATGACGCGTTCCAGCAGGACGGCGTCGGCGTCCACGGCGGGCAGGTTCGGCGGCAGCACCACCCGCACCCTGCCCGGCGGAAGGCCGCGCAGCGCCGGCTGCACAACATCCAGCCACCGGACAGGCTTCAGCAGCGGGCGAACAGAGTCGGCGGTGATCCTGGACATGTCGAGGAGGTTCCCCACCAGGCTGTCCAGCCGGTCCGAGCATTCGTCGATGGTTTCCAACAGCTCCTGCTTCTCCTCGGGGGTGTACCTGACGGCGGTCTGCAGGAGACCTCCGACGGCGAGCTTGATGCCCGCGAGCGGCGTGCGGAGGTCGTGCGAGACGGCCCGGAGGATGGCGGTGCGCATGGTGTTTCCTTCGGCGAGCCGCAGCACCTCCAGCCGGCTGGCGGCCAGCTGCCGGCGCTCGAGCTGGGCGAGCATGTGGGCGGCGAAGGCGCCCAGCAGGCTGCTGTCAGCTGCCGGCACTGCCCGGCCGAACAGCACGAGCCAGGTGCCGTCGTCGAGCGGTTCCACCGTGTGTTCGCCGAAATCCGTGCCGTCCCGCTCAGACTCGGTCAGCTCACCGGCCCACGCGAGCAGCTTCCGCCCGGTTTCGCCGTCCCCCTGCCGGAGCGCCGGACGGTCACCGAAAGCCGCCCGGCCACCGGAAACAATCCGGTGGTCTCCTGCAGTCCGCTGGGCACCTGTTACAACCCCGCCACCCGGGCCGGTGACGTTCCGGAACGGCGGGCCGCTGAAGAGGGCAGCGCCGCGGACACCGAACACGTCCAGTGCCTGTTCCAGCAGGCTGCCCACCGTGTCGTCAGAGCGGGTCGCTCCGCGGGCGAGCTCACCGAGGGTGGCCGCCTCGGCCCGGGACCGCGCGGCTTCCTTGGAGCGCCGGGCGGACCTGTCCACCACGCCGGCCACAGCCACCGAAACGCCGACAAATACACCCAGCGACAGCAGGTCCTGCGGGTCACTGATGGCCAGGTCACCGACGGGCGGCGTGGAGAAGTAATTGACCAGCAGGCTGCTCCACAGTGCACCCATGACAGCGGGCCACAGGCCGCCGACGAGCGCCACCGCCACCGCGCCCGCGAGCTGGACCAGGACCGCGGTGGCCACGCTGTGTTCGATGACGGCGAGCGCCAGCTGCATCAGGATGGGAACGGTGGCCGCCAGCACGAACCCGACGGCGACGCGGACGCGGCCAAGGTCCCGCTGGCGGCGTCGCCCTGTGCCGCGCCCGGCCAGGGGATGCGGCACTACCTGGACGTCGAGGTCACCGGCGCGGCGGACGATCCGTGTTTCGGTACCGCCGCTCAGCAGATGCGAGAGGCGGTAGGCGCGTGACTGGCCGATGAGCAGGCGGCTGGCGCCGACATGGGCAGCGAACTCCAGCAGGGCTTCGACGGTGTCCTGGGCGGAGACGGTGTGGTAGCTGCCGCCCAGCTCCACCACCAGCCGTCGCTGCGATTCGAGGGTGCTGGTTGATTCGTGCGTCGCACCCTCCACGGAACGGATGTGCACGGCGAGCAGTTCGCCGCCGGTGCCCTCGAGGACCTTCATGGCACGGCGGATCAGGATCTCCCCCTCATGGCCTCCTGACAGGCCAATGACGATCCGTTCCCCTGCCATGACGCCATTCTTTCACCTGTGCACCGCCTTTCCGTGGCACGGGTGTCTTCCCGGTGGGCTGGCCCACAGGCGTCCGTGGGCGCATGTGGGGTGATGCTTTCCCGGGGATGACACCGGCCGGGGTGCGTGCGCCGGGGCGGGTGGTGCGCGGAACGGCCACAGGCCCTAGGCTCAACGCATGGCGAAATTCTTTGATGTCCACCCCGAGGACCCCCAGCCCCGCGCAATCTCCCAGATCGTGGAGCTCCTTCGATCGGGCGGGCTGATCGCCTACCCCACGGACTCCTGCTACGCCCTGGGCGCCCAGCTGGGGAACAAGGAGGCACTGGACCGGATCCGCAGCATCCGCCAACTGGACGACAAGCACCACTTCACGCTGGTGTGCAGGGACTTCGCGCAGCTGGGACAGTTTGTGAACATCGGCAACGACGTCTTCCGCAGCATCAAGTCCGTCACGCCGGGCAGCTACACGTTCATCCTGCCGGCCACCAAGGAAGTGCCGCGCCGGCTGCTGCACCCGAAGAAGAAGACGGTGGGTGTGCGGATCCCGCGGCACAATTTTGTGCAGGCGCTGCTGGCGGAGCTCGGGGAGCCGCTGCTGTCAAGCACACTGCTGCTGCCGGACGAGGAGGAACCGCTAACCCAGGGCTGGGAGATCAAGGAGCGCCTGGACCACGCGGTGGACGCGGTCATCGAGTCCGGCGATACGGGCGCAGAACCGACCACCGTCGTCGACTTCTCCAACGGCACCGCCGAGGTGGTGCGCCGCGGCACCGGCGATCCGTCCCGCTTCGAGTAGGGGCGGGGTGGCGCAGGGGCACGGTGGGGCAGGCGCGCCTACTCCGGCTTCTTCGCCCGGCTGGGCTGCACGCGGGGCGGCTCGCCCGGCATCTTCGGATAGTCCGGCGGGAAGGGCAGCTCACCGAGTCCGTTTTTGACGTCCCGCTCCCACCACTTCAAAAGCGTGTCGATGGTCCCCGGCTTCGCATGCATGTCCGCCCACGGGTCCCCCACCGTTTTGAGCCGGTCGGGCACGGTGAGGATGGTGAAGTCTTTGGGCCTGACATCCGCCAGTTCGTCCCAGGTGATGGGGCAGGATACCGATGCGTGCGGGAGGGCCCGCGGGCTGTAGGCGCCGGCGATGGTGCGGTCCCGGTTGGCCTGGTTGAAGTCCACGAAGATGCGCTCGCCGCGTTCCTCCTTCCACCAGTTCGTGGTGACCTTGTCCGGCATGCGCCGCTCCAGCTCCCTGGCGGCAGCGATCACGGCGTGGCGGACGTCCAGGAACTCCCGGGTAGGCTCGATGGGGGCATAGACGTGCAGCCCGCGGTTTCCCGACGTCTTGAGAAAGGCGTCCAGCCCTGCCTCCGCGAGCACCTTCCGCAGTTCCAGGGCGGCGGGGATGGCGTCGTCGTAGTCGGTGCCGGGCTGGGGGTCCAGGTCGATGCGCAGCTGGTCCGGGTTGTCAGAATTGTCCGCGTGGGACGGCCAGGGGTGAAACACCACCGTGTTCATTTGCGCCGCCCACACCACTGCGGCCGGCTCGTCGAAGACCAGCATGGGGTGCGAGCGCGCGCTGGGAAAGACCACCTTCACGGTGCGGATGAAGTCGGGAGCGCCTTTGGGCGGATTCTTCGAGAAGAACATCTCGCCGTCCACGTCGCCCGAAAAGCGCTGCAAGGCCACCGGCCGGTCGCCGTTCGCCCGGATGAAGGCCTCCCCCACATCCACGAAGTACCGTGCCAGGTCCAGCTTGGTCAGCCCCAGCTCGGGCCACAGCACGCGGCTCGGGCTGGAGATGCGCATTTCCCTCGGGCCGCCGGGCCCGTCGACACTGATGGTGGTCTGTTCACTGGCCATGGGGACAACCTACCCCGCCCGGCGTCCGGCGTCAGCAGTTTAGCCCGCGGCCCTTCCAGGCGCGCCCCGCAGAGGCTGGCCCGCCGTCGGGCATCGAGCGGCGGGCACGCAGAAACATCTGCCCGCTCTCTGGGCAGGGGCGGGACCATCTGTAAGGATGAAACCCACGGGCGCCGCCAGGCGCAGAGCATCCAAAGGAGTCCCGTTCCATGGTTGAATCCGCGAGTCTGGACGCTACCCAAGGACCATTCGACGCCCGGGAACCCGGTGAACAGCAGCTGTTCCGCACGGCGGCCGCACAGGCCGGCCTCGTAACGGGCAGCGGTGACTGGAGGGCGCTTGTGGAGCGCTTCGACCGGCATTACCCCGACCTGTCCAGGTTGTTCCGTTCGCTGTACGGATCACGGCCGGATGTCGAGGAGCAGCTAGGCGGGCTGGTCCTGGAGATCGCCCGCTCCTGGCAGGACCGTCCGGCTGACCTCAAGCAGCTCGACGCCGGCCGGGAAGGGAACAGCGAATGGTTCCAGTCCAACCGCATGCTGGGCGGCGTCTGCTACGTGGACCGGTACGCGGCCGACCTGGAGGGTGTGCGCGCCCGCATTCCCTACTTCAAGGAACTCGGCCTCACCTACCTGCACCTGATGCCGCTGTTCCTTGCCCCGGAGCCGTTGTCCGACGGCGGCTACGCGGTGTCCAGCTACCGCGAGGTGAATCCGAAGCTCGGCACCATGGACCAGCTCCGCGCCCTGGCCGCGGAACTGCGGGCAAACGGCATCAGCCTGGTGGTCGACTTCATCTTCAACCACACCTCGAACGAGCACGAGTGGGCGCGGCGGGCGGCTGAGGGCGATTCGCGCTACAGCGACTACTACTGGATCTTCCCGGACCGCACCATGCCCGATGCCTTTGAACAGGACGTGCGCGAGATCTTTCCCGAAGACCACCCCGGCTCCTTCGTGCAGCTGCCGGACGGCCGCTGGATCTGGGCCACATTCCACACGTTCCAGTGGGACCTGAACTACTCCAATCCCGAGGTGTTCCGGGCCATGGCCGGCGAGATGCTGTTCCTGGCGAATCTGGGCGTGGACATCCTGCGGATGGACGCGGTGGCCTTCATCTGGAAGCAGCTGGGCACGCCGTGCGAAAGCCTGCCCGAGGCACACACCCTGCTGCGGGCCTTCAACGCCGTCTGCCGGATCGCGGCGCCGGCGCTGCTGTTCAAGTCCGAGGCGATCGTGCACCCGGATGAGGTGGCCCTGTACATCGACCCGGCCGAATGCCAGCTCTCCTACAACCCGCTGCAGATGGCACTGACCTGGGAGGCCCTGGCCACGCGGAACGTGTCGCTGCTGGCACAGGCCCTCGAGCGGCGACACAACATCGCGCCGGGAACCTCCTGGGTGAACTACGTGCGCAGCCATGACGACATCGGCTGGACCTTCGCCGACGAGGATGCCGCCGAGTTCGGCATCAACGGCTTCGACCACCGCCGGTTCCTGAACTCGTTCTACGTCAACCGGTTCCCCGGCAGCTTCGCCCATGGCGTGCCGTTCCAGGACAACCCGCGCACCGGCGACTGCCGCATCTCCGGCACGACGGCGTCCCTGTGCGGCCTGGAGGACGGTTCGGCTGAGGCGATCCGCCGCGTCCTGCTGACACACTCGGTGGCTTTCAGCACCGGCGGCATCCCACTGCTCTACCTGGGTGACGAGGTCGGCCAGCTCAACGACTACGGCTACGCGCAGGAGGACGGCCACGAGGCCGACAGCCGGTGGGTTCACCGGCCGCAGTTCCCCGCCGAAAAGTACGCCAAGCGCCTGGACCCGGCCACGCCCGAAGGGGCCGTGTACGCGGGACTGAGGCGGCTGGCGGAGGTCCGCGCCGCAACTCCGGAGCTGGCCGGTACCCGGCTGGTTCCGTTCACCACGAATAATCCCGCCGTGCTCGGCTACCAGCGTCCGGGCCACGGAACGGTGGTTCTGGCCCTGGCTAATTTCAGTGACAGCCCGCAGGTGGTGTCGGCGGAAACGCTGTCCGGGTTCGCGGCCGAAGCCTTGGACCTGTTTGCCGGGGAGCCGGTCCGGATCGACGAAGGGCTGGTGCTGCGTCCGCAGGACTACGCCTGGCTGCGGGTGGTCCCGCCTTCCTGAGGTCTCCTGCTGCGGATCGGGCATGATGGAATCATGCCCACAGCTGATACCCCCGTCACCATCGCCGTCGGCGACGGCAACGTCTCCGGCGCCTACGCGCGGCCGGCCAAACCGTTCGCAACGCTCGTGCTGGCCCACGGCGCCGGCGCGGGCATGGAGCACCCCTTCATGCGCGGCTTTACCGCCGCTTTGAACGACGACGGCGTGGCCACGTTGCGCTTCAACTTCCCCTACCGCGAGGCCGGCCGGAAGTTCCCGGACCGTCCGCCTGCGGCCATTGCCACCTGGCGGGCGGCCATCGCCGAAGCGGCCGCCCGATCCGCTGGGGAAGGCGAGCCGGTGTGGGCGGCCGGGAAGTCGTTCGGCGGCCGCATGGCCTCCATGGCCGTGGCGGAAGGCATGCCCGCAGCCGGCCTGGTGTATCTCGGCTATCCGCTGCACCCGCCGGGCAAGCCGGAGAAGCTCCGCGACGAGCACCTCTACGGGCTGGAAACCCCCATGCTGTTCCTCCAGGGGACCCGCGACACCTTCGCCACGCGGGAACTGCTGGAAGGGGTGGTTTCCAAGATCGGGCCGACCGCCACGCTGCAGTGGTGCGAGGGCGGCGACCACTCATTCGCGGTTGCCGGAAACAAGCGCAGCGCCGAAGACATCGGTGCCTCGCTCGCGGCCCCGGTCGCTGCGTTTATGCGTGCCAACGGCCCCGTCCGCGGCTAGGGCGTACTGGCCGCGGCCAGGGGGTACTGGATTCCTGAGGAGGACCGGAGCGGGGAGTATTACGCGTTCGCGGCCGCCGGGGCCACGTTGCCCGGAACGGGTTCGTGCCGCAGGTAGCTGCGGCGGAACCGGCCGGTGCCTGCGGTCAAAGCCCGCAACTGGACCGCATACCTGAGGAGTTCCCCGTCCGGGACCTCGGCGGTGACCTCCGTGACGTCCCCGCCGGACGACGTCGTCCCCGTGAGCCGGCCACGGCGGGACGAAAGATCACTCATGACCGCGCCCACATACTCGTCCGGGATGCTGATGGTGACCGAGGAGACCGGCTCCAGCAGCTGGATGCGCCCGGCCGCCGCAGCCTCCCGAAGCGCGAGTGCCCCGGCTGACTGGAACGCGGCGTCGGAGGAGTCAACGCTGTGCGCCTTGCCGCCCACCAGGGTCACCCTGATGTCCACCACCGGGAAGCCGGCCGAGACGCCCTTCTGCATTTGCGACCGCACGCCTTTCTCCACCGAGCCGATGAACTGGTTCGGCACCACGCCGCCCACGGTCTTGTCCACGAACTCGAAGCCGGCGCCGCGTTCCAGCGCCTCCACCTCAATGTCGCAGATGGCGTACTGGCCGTGCCCGCCGGACTGCTTGACATAGCGGCCGTGCCCGGCGGCCGGCGCGGCGAACGTTTCCCGCAGCGGGGTCACCACCGGCACGGTCTGCAGCTTCACGCCCTGGTCACGGAGCCGGTCCAGCACCACTTCGCCGTGGGCCTCACCCATGCACCACAGGATCAGCTGGTGGGTTTCGGAGTTGCGTTCCACCCTTAGGGTCGGGTCGCCGGCGGCCACCTTGCCCAGGCTCTTGGCCAGCGCATCCTCATCACTTCGGGTGGCGGCCTCGACGGCGACCGGCATCAGCGGCTCCGGCATGTCCCAGGCGGTGATCAGCAGCGGGGCATCCTTTGCCGACACGGTATCGCCGGTCTCTGCGCTGCCGATCTTGGTGATGGCGCAGATATCACCGGCCACGCAGTACGGAATGGGCCGCAGGTTCGCTCCCAGCGGCGAATAGAGGTGGGCCAGCCGCTCGTCACTGTCGTGGTCCTCGTGGCCGCGTTCGGCCAGCCCCCGGCCGCTGACGTGCACTGCCGAATCCTCGCGCAGGGTGCCGGAAAAAACGCGGACCAGGCAGACCCGGCCCAGGAACGGGTCGATGGTGGTGCGCACCACCTCTGCCGCCAGCGGACCCTCCGGGTCGCAGGACAGCGGTCCTGCCGGTTCACCGGAAAGGTCCGTCACGTCGGGCACAGGGTGCTCCAGTGGCGTCGGGAACGCCCGCGTCAGCATCTCCAGCAGCTCTGTCATGCCCAGGCCGGTTTCTGCCGACGCCGCCAGCACCGGGAAGAACGAGCCGCGGGCCACAGCCGTCTCCAGGTCGCCCACCAGGACATCGACGTCGATGTCCTCACCGCCGAGGTAGCGGTCCATCAGGGACTCGTCCTCGCTCTCGGAAATGATCCCCTCGATCAGGGTGCCGCGCTCGGATTCAGCAGCGGCGAGCTCATCGGCGCTGGCGTCCCGGACCGCGGGTTCCGGGGACTCGCCGTCGTACTCCGAAACCTTGCCGGACAGCAGCCCCAGCAGCCCGCTGATGCCACCATTGGACCGGACCGGCAGGTAGGCGGGCACCACCGACTGGCCAAAGGCCCGCTGGCAGGCGGCCAGGGCGGCGTCGAAATTCGCCCTGGGATGATCAAGCCGCGAGATCACGACCGCCCGCGGAGTATCCAGCTGGGCGCACTCCGCCCACAGCGCGGTGGTGGCTGCATCGATGCCGTCCACGGCCGACACCACAAACAGCGCCGCGTCCGCAGCACGCAGCCCGGCCCGCAGCTCGCCCGTGAAGTCCCCGTAACCCGGCGTGTCCAGCAGGTTCACTTTCACGCCGTCGTAAACCAGCGGCGCCACGGACAGGACCACGGAACGCTGCTGGTGGATTTCCGACGGTTCCGCATCACTGACCGTATTGCCGTCAACGATGGAACCCATCCGCGGGATGGTCCCCGCCGCGGCGAGCAGGGCCTCAAGCAGCATGGTCTTGCCGGCTCCCGAATGCCCCACCAGCGCGACGTTGCGGATGCCCTCCGGCCTGTCCACAGGAGCCCCGGCCGACGCGTCAGCCCGCTTGACATCGGAACTGCCGCGGCCCGGACCCTTGCCCCGGCCATTAGTGCCTTTAACCGACATGACCATCTCCCGGCGTGCTAGTCGTGAGCCGCCTAGCGGCCTTAGTAAGAAGATTCGACACCCAAAGCCGCTGATCAGCAAGGGGTCACGTCCCCAAGCGCAGGAGTCCGGCGGTGTGGCGGCGCGGCTCTGCGTGCCCTCTCCGGTGGAGAGGAATAACCGTTGCGGCGTCATCCCGGTAGGGGGACGATGGATAACGTGGCCGCACGGGCCGGCCCATGCCATCCGACCAATCGCCAGGGAGCAGTCGATGAGTGCGTGGAATGAAAATATCGGTGCCGGATCATCCGGGCTGACAGCGGTGACCGTGGTGGAGGGTTCCTCCTTCTGCATCTCCGCCGAGAGCGGCGACGTGTTTCCCGGACAGCCGCAAGGCGCTTTCTACCAGGACACCCGGATACTCTCCCGCTGGCAGCTGACAGTCGACGGCGTTCCGCTGGAACCGCTGTCCGGCCAGACCCGCGAACCCTACCGGGCGGTGTTCGTCGGCCGGCCCCGCGGCGCCAACGGCGCCGTGGAGAGTCCTCTGGTGGTGGAGCACAACCGGCAGGTCGGGCCCGGGCTGCGGGACGACATCCAGGTCCACAACTACTCGGAAAAACCGCTGACCTGCCGCATCCAAATCAAGGTGGACGCTGACCTGAGCGACCTGTTCGACGTCAAGGGCGGAAAAGTGGTGCCGTCTGCCGAGCACAGCAGGAAAGTCAGGGCGGAGGCCCTGCAGATCGACGCCATCCGCAACGGCATCCACCGCGGCGTGGTGATCAGCGCCCAGGGAGCCGCGGTCACCGAGGACGCCCTGACGTTCGACGCCGAACTGGCCCCGCGCGGCAAGTGGTCCGCCACCGTTTTCACCACTCCCCTGGTGGACGGCGCCGGGCCCGAGCAGCCCTTCACCCACGAGACGGCCCTTCACGTTGGCGCGCAGCGCTATGCGGCCTGGGAGGAACATGTCCCGCGGCTCACCGTGACGGACAAGAACGTGGAAAAGGTGCTCACCCGCAGCCAGGAGGACCTCGGCGCCCTCCGCATCTTCGACCCCGAGCATCCGGAACGGGCTGCCGTCGCCGCGGGCGCCCCCTGGTTCATGGCGCTGTTCGGCCGGGACTCCATCCTGTCCTCCTACATGGCGCTGGCTGTGGATCCCAAGCTGGCGGCGGGGACGCTGCAGACCCTGGCCTCGCTGCAGGGGCAGAAAGTTGATCCGGACACCGAGGAGGAACCGGGCAGGATCCTGCACGAGGTGCGGCTGGGCGTCACCGCCGGGCTGGCACTCGGCGGCAGCCAGGCCTACTACGGCACGGCGGATGCAACGCCTCTGTTCGTGGCGCTGCTGGCGGAGCTCGGACGCTGGGGGCTGGCGGGCGACCTGCTGGACTCGCTGCTGCCGCACGCTGACCGGGCCCTGGACTGGGTGCAAAATTACGGTGACCGGGACGGCGACGGCTTCGTGGAATACCAGCGCGCCAACGAGCACGGACTGCTGAACCAGGGCTGGAAGGATTCCTGGGACGGCATCAACTTCGCAGATGGCCGGATGGCGGAGGCCCCGATAGCGCTCTGCGAGGTGCAGGGCTACGTCTATGGCGCCTACCTCGGACGTGCGCTGCTCGCCCAGCAGCTGGGCGACACCGATCTGGCCGCCAAGTGGAACCGCCGTGCCGAGGACATCAAGGCAGAGTTCAACGAAAAATTCTGGCTCCCCAGGAAAGGCTACTTCGCCGTCGCCCTGGACAAGGATAAACAGCCGGTGGATGCCTGCGCCTCCAATATGGGCCACTGCCTGTGGTCGGCGATTGTGGACGCGGACAAGGCGCCCCTGGTTGCGGAGCGGCTTATGTCGCCGGAGATGTTCACGGGCTGGGGAATCCGTACCCTCGCCTCCGATATGGGCGCCTACAACCCGGTCAGCTACCACAACGGTTCAGTGTGGCCGCACGACACAGCCCTGATAGCGGGCGGACTGATGCGGTACGGGTTCGTCGAGGAGGCCACCCGGATCGCCATGGGCCTGTTTGACGCGGCGGAGCAGTTCGACGGACGGCTGCCGGAACTCTTCTGCGGGTTCTCGCGGGACGATTTTCCCCAGCCGGTCCCCTTCCCCACGTCGTGCTCACCGCAGGCCTGGGCCTCCGCGGCCCCGGTGCACCTCATGCGGGTCCTGCTCCGCTTCGATCCCCTCCTGCCCCGCGAGGAGGTGTGCCTGGCGCCGGTGCTTCCGGCTGCATTCGGCAACTTCCGGGCGGACCACGTTCAGATGGACAAGTCCCGGATCACTGTGCATGCCACCGGCACCGAAGGCTCGATCGACGGCCTGCGCCAGGGACTGACGTTGCTGCATGAGCCCCGTCCGCCGCTGGCGCGGCTGATGGCGCCCTGACATACATTGCGCCTTTGGCGGGGGCGCTTTCCACATCCCACCCACAACTAAACGGTCTCAGTAATTAAAACGGTCTCAAAATCATCCGGACATCAAGGGAGCTGCGGATGCGTATCGGTTTAATTGCGGGGCCTTGGTATCCGATTCCCCCCACCGGGTACGGAGGCATCGAACTGGTGGTCGACGCCCTCGCCAGGGGATTTTCCCGGGCAGGCCACGAGGTGCTGCTCGCTGCGCCGTCGGACAGCAACTGCCCGGTGCCGCAGCTTCCGGGGATGCGCACATCCGAGCCTGACCTCGTTGGATTCACCTCCTCCGAACTCAGCCATGTCATCAACGCATATGCCGGGATGGACGGCATGGTGGACCTGGTGCATGACCACACGCTCGTCGGGCCCCTCTACCGGGGACGCCCCGAGGGGCTGCCGGTGGTGACCACCGTTCACAGTGACCTCAACCCATCCTTTACCGCCGTCTATGGTGCAGCGGCCCGGGACACTACCCTGATCGCCATCTCCAGGAGCCAGGTCAGCAGCGCACTGGCAGACCGGGTTGCGGCCGTCATCCCGCACGGCATGGAGGTGGCCGCCGTTCCGGTGGGGCTGGGACAGGGCGGCTACGCGTGCTTCCTCGGCCGGATGTGCCCGGACAAGGGTGTGGTGGAAGCCATCAGGGTGGCCCAGCTGGCCGGGATTCCGCTCCGCATAGCGGCGAAAATGCGGGAACCCGCGGAGGTGCAGTACTTCCACGACGTGGTCCAGCCTATGCTGCGGCCGGACGTTGAGTTCCTCGGTGAAGTGGGCGGCGCGGAGAAGTACGAACTGCTGGGTGCCGCCGTCGCCCTGCTCAACCCCATCCAGTGGATGGAGCCGTTCGGTCTGGTGATGATCGAGGCCATGGCCACAGGCACCCCGGTGGTTGCCACCCATATGGGCTCGGCGCCGGAGATCGTCGACGACGGCGTCACCGGCTACCTCGCCTCGTCGCCGGACGAACTGGCCCGCCGCCTGCTGCGCGCGGCTGACCTCGACCGGGCGACGGTCCGGGCCCGGACGGAGGACCGCTTCAGCACCGAGCGGATGGTCGATGACCATCTGGCCCTGTATGCCCGGCTGATCGGTGTGACCTCCAAGCTGTAACTGGTTCCGGGCTCTAGCTACTTCCGCGTGTTGGTCCGCGCGGTTGCCGTCGCTGTCCAGGGATCTTCGGGCCAGGGGTGCTTGGGATAGCGGCCGCGCATCTCGGCACGGACCTGGCTGTAGGGACCCGACCAGAACGAGGCGAGGTCGTCCGTGACGGCCAGCGGCCGCCGGGCCGGCGACAGCAGATGGAACTGGACTGCGACCCGTCCATCCGCCAGCCGTGGTGTCCGGTCCCAGCCAAAGCATTCCTGGAGCTTGACGGCCACCACCGGTCTGCCGCCGTCGTCCGTCACAGCCGGATAGTCGATCCGGATCCGGGAACCGCTGGGTACTTCCAGAAACTCCGGAGCGAGCTCGCCCAACCGGGCAGCATCCGGCCACGGCAAGAGCCGCCGCAGCGGGTCCGCCAGGTCGATACCTGACGTTGACGCCCCGCCGGCCAGCGCCTCCAGTTCGGGACCAAGCCAATCATCGAGGCGGGCCAACAACGCCTCCTCGGACACATCCGGCCATGGCCCGCCCAGTTCCCGATGCAGCAGGGCGAGCCGGCGGCGCAAACCGTCGGCCGCCGTCGACCATCCGATGACGCCGAGTCCCTGTTCTTCCAGGGCCCGGGTCACTGCGGCGTGGCCCTCTCCGGCTGACGGCCGAACCGGTGTGGACGAAAGGACGATGGCACCAAGCCGGCGTTCCCTGCGCGCCGTCACCTTCCCTTGGCTGAACGCCGCCTCCACGGAGTCGCGCAGCAGGTGGGCGGCGGCGGCCTCTGCTGTGTCCGCCGTGAGCGGTGCGGCTGACCGGATCACCGCGCCGGTGCCGGCGGCGTCACGGCCGTCCGCACGGGCAACCTCGGCCACCGCCAGCCATTCATGTCCCGCGAGCGGGCTGCCGGCCGGGAGCCCGGCCCGGGTGCCCGAGGTCAGCAGGTAGCGTTCCGGCCCGCTGCCGGAAACGCGCCGTGCCACCCGGTCCGGGAAGGCCAGGGCCACGACCAAACCGACCTGTTCGGCGGTCCCGGCCGGCACCTCCACCGCGGGCAGTCCGACGCCGGACGCCGGCTGCCTGGCCAGCGTGTCCAGCCGCCGCGCCTCCTCCGCCCACCGCCGGGCGGCGGGATCCTTCCCGTTGCGGAGCGTTGAGACCAGACGGGGCAGGTCGGCGCCGGCGGCGCGCTGGTCGCCGGCGACGGCGGCAACCACCTCGGCCGCTGTCCCGCCGCCCGACTTCCGCGCACCCAATAGTCCCGATCCAACCAGCAGGGCACGACCCAAACGGGGGTCGGCCGGGATGCGCGCGAGTGCCTTGCCAAGTGCCGTAGCGTGGCCGACCCCGTCCACCGCTCCCAGCTCCCGCAGCACCTCCATGGCGTCCGCCATCGCCGACTGCGGCGGCATGTCGGGCAGGGCAAGCCCCACGCCGCCCGGTGCACCCCAGCAGGCAAGGAGCAGTGCTGCACCCGTCAGATCCGACACCGCGATCTCTGGAGTCTGGTGCGCCGGAGCGGCCCCGAGGGTCTTCTGGTCATAGCAGCGGACCACCTTTCCAGGCGCTTGCCGCGCTGCACGGCCGGCACGCTGTTCCGCGGAGGCCCGGGAGCAGGAGACTGTGACCAGGCCGGTCATGCCGCGGCCCGCGTCGCGGCGCGGTTCACGGGACAGCCCGGCATCGACCACCAGCCGGACACCGGGCACGGTCAGCGACGATTCGGCCAGCGCTGTGGACACGATGATCCGGGCAGGATCCCCTTTCCGGCGGCCGGATACCGCGCGGTCCTGGTCAGCCGGGCCCACCTGGCCATGCAGTTCCAGGATTTCGACGCCGGGACCCACCCGGGTGCGCAGCCGCCCGGCCACATGTGACACCTCCCAAACGCCCGGCAGGAACACGAGGGCGTCCGTGCCCGGGTCGGCGGCAAGGGCGTCGGCGTGGGCGTCGGCGGCGGTGTCCGCCACATGGTCCAGGAAGGCGCGCGTCACGCCCCGCCCGTCCAGGCGCGGCGCCGGGGAAGGAACCCATACAGTTTCCAGCGGGTGAAGCGCGGAAGGGCAGTCGACGACGGGAGCCGGGCCGCCGCCGTCGGCCTCCCCCTTCTCATCACCGCCGGTATCCGCGCCCAGCAAGACGGCAAACCGTGCAGCGTCCAGGGTGGCCGACATGGCAACGATCATGAGGTCCCCGCGCAGCTGGCGCACCTCGGCGAGAAGGCCCACCAGCAGGTCGGTTTCGAGGCCGCGTTCGTGAACTTCATCGAGGATCACGGCGGCCGAGCCCTCTAGGCCGGGGTCAGCCAGCAGGCGCCGCAGCAGGATGCCCGGCGTTACGAACTCGATGAGGGTGCCGGGGCCGGCCTGTCGTTCGCCGCGGACGGTGTATCCCACCCTGGTCCCCAGCTGGGTTCCGTCCAGCGCCGCCAGCCGCCGGGCCGCCGACCTGGCAGCGACCCGGCGCGGCTGCGTCACGACGATGCGTGGTTGACCATCCACGTTGGAAGTCTGTGCAAGGTTGGCAACCAGCGGAGGCACCAAAGTTGTTTTGCCTGTGCCTGGAGGTGCCTGGACCACCGCGGCTCCGCCGGCCCCCTGTTGTTGAAGCACGCCGGCCAGCTCTGGCAGCGACTCCGCGAAGACCAGCCCCGAGCCAATGGACTTCAGGTTGAAGAGGCCTGGATGTGCCACTGCGTCTTGCGGAGCGTCTTGCGTGAGGGGTGCGGAAGTCACCCTTCCATTGTGCCGGTGGCAGCGGTGGGTGCTGGCACCGGCTTGCAGGCAGCAGGACGTGCGGATCCTGTCCGGGTAGCCTCACGGCTGCCGCAGCTACACGCAGGTGTCCTCCTAGGCGGCCGTCCGGGTTGGCCAGTCAGGCAATGGGTCCGGCGGCAGCGGCAGTCCTTGGCCGTACACAGCCTGCAGCCACCGATCACTGTCGGAGTCCTCGGGTGCTACCGAAGATTCCGGAACCCGGTAGCTGGCCAGGCCCGGGTAGCCGTCGAAGTCATCGGGCTCGTCTGGCTGATCCGGAGAATCAAGCCAGTCGGGCGGCTCTGGCAAAGCTTGTTCCGGTGGCGCGCCGAACCAGCCCGGCGGCTCCGGGCAGGCTTGGTCGGGTGGCGCGCCGAACCAGCCCGGCGGCCCCGGGCGATCTTCGACAAGTGGCGGTTCCGGCCAGTCTTGGTCGGGTGGCGCGCCGAACCGGCCCGGCGGCTCCGGCCAGTCTTCGACAAGTGGCGGTTCCGGACAGGCTTGGCTGGCCATCAGTTCCGCGCAGTCCTGACCCGGCATCAGCTTGGGCCAGGTGGGTGGTTCCCAGTCCTGGTGTTCGGCCGGGTAGTGGCGCCCGGCGGGTGAGGTCCAGCCGGGCGGGTTGTTCTTGGTGGCGCCGACCGGTCTCCACGCGGTGGCGTGTTTGAGTCGGTGGTGCTTGGGGCAGGGCTGGCCGAGGTTGGCCACGCCGGTGCCGCCGCCGTCGGCCCAGGCGAGGATGTGGTCGGCGTCGTTGTCCAGGGAATGGTTGCTGCAGTTGGGAAACGTGCACTTGGCGTCCCTGAGGTGGAGCCAGTGCCGCATGGGTTTGGTGAGCCGGTAGCTGGTGCGTCCGATCTCCAGCGGCGCCCCGTCCCGCGGGTCGACCAGGACCCGGAGGAACGAGGTTGCGCCGTCGGCGACGAGCCGGCGGGCCATCGAGGGTGGGATTGGCCCGTACCCGTCCAGGGTGGCCGGTTCGTCGGTGTGGCCGAGCAGCGAGAACACCGGCACCGTGACCAGGACCTGCGCTGCCGGGGATGGCACATCACCCGCGAGGACGGAGCCTGCTGTTCCACCACCCGCCAGCGCACCCTCTACTCCGGCTGCCCCGGGGTTTGGTGTGAGCAGCGTGGTGGAAAAGACATCGGCCCGGAGCTGGGTGAGGGTGCGGGTTTCGGTGGGCCCTTGAAGACCACGTGCGATGGCGGTGGTGCGGTTCCAGATCCCGGCGGCCTGGTCAGCGGGCAGATACGCCGAGAACCAGGCCATGCCGTCCCGGTCCGGGGTGTACTCCAGCCGCCGGTCCTTCACGCTCTTGGAGTGCCGTTTCTCGATGCTGTCCTGGTGGTGCCGTTCCCGCCAGTATCGGGCCTTTGCCCGGAACCTCGCCGGGGCCAGGTCCCCCGCAAAGCAGCCCCGCGCCGCGCCGGGAGCGTCCGGGTCCAGGAAATGGGCCTCGAACGCCGCGGCCGCTTCAGGTGACAGCCCTTCAGTCTCATCACACATGATCCGGGCATGCTGCCACGAAATACGGCCCGCCTGCAGCGCGGCAAGAGTCACCGGCAGTTCCGTGGTCAGCAGGCCCGCTTCCACCAGCAACCGTTCGGCAGCACCTTCGCTAATGGTCAGCGCGCCGGCCACCTCCGCCCTCACGGCCATCTGCCGGATGGCCGCATCCTGCGGGGTTGCACCCGGGACTGCCATCGCCGCGTCCGCCGTGACATACCCGGCAGCAAGGTGCACCTTCACTGCCGCAAGCCAGGCCTCCATCCCCGCCACCCCGGTCAAACCGTCCAGGCACACAGTCGCCTGCTCCCCCAAAGGGTCAACAGGATCCGGCACCGACTCCAAACCGGCGTCGCCCGAGCCAGGGTCGGCGGCCCTGCGGACCTCGGCAGCCATCGCCAACGCCGAGGCAGCGATAGCCTCCAACACCTCCGCAACAGCCATGCCGTTATCCATATCCACAGTATGAGGAGGGGCACTGACAATTAAGCCGGAGGCTCGGAGGGCACCGGAGACCGGACGGCTCCGGAAGCGCATAATGGCATCATCTACAGGCAATAGGCTGCGACGGCAGCCCACGCCAGCCGAATAGGAGCCAGACTGGCCAATGGCTCACAGGGCTAGTCAGCGCAGGAAAAGGGCCAGGACAAGGCCAGGACAAGCGCCCAGGACAAGGAGGTCCGGATGTTGAGGCCACCGCGAATCACCGTGGAGGTTCCTGTGCTCGGCGTCGGCAACCGGCCCTCCGACTATGAACAGCTCGCCGCGTACGCGGACGGGCTGCGCAAGCCGCAGGGCCTCCACATGACCCTGCTTCATATCGGCATTCTCGACGACTTCGCCGCCGACGTTGCCGCCTGGACCAAGGGCTCCACGGATTCAGCCACGGCTACCGTCAAAACCGCGGACTGGCTCCGCGCGTTGCCTGTCCTGGAGGGCTTTACCGGAACGGCGGAGAGACTCGTCCTGTTCGGCGGCGGCAGAGTCTCCGGACTCGAGGTGGAAGTGCCCCAGCACGTCAGGGAATTCCAGGTCTCGCTCGTCCAGGCCCTCCGCGAACTGCTGGATGACTTGCTGGTGGACAACCCTGACGACTTCATCCTCAGCTCCCGCGCACTGGGTTACAGGTACCCGCGGTGGCACCCTCACGTGGCCGTGGGCAAACCAAAGCATGAGGGCAGCCCAGGGGAAGGAAGGTCAAGGGACCAAGGCCGCTCTCGGGAGCGGAGCGGATCGTGGGAGATCCGTCCGCTCCGGGTGGAGTTCGGACCGTCGCAGATCAGGAACCGGCAGTTGCTGCCGCCCGCAGCCTCCCCCGGAACGTAAACGGCCTAGCCTGGGTCCATCGCGTGCACACGGTCCAGCCACTCGATGATCAGCGCTTTGATGAGGCCGGGCTGCTCGTGCGGCAGCGCGTGGCCCGCGCGGTCAAGCACAGCGAAGGTGGCCCGTGGAAGGTGCCCGAGCAGATCCCACTGGCTGGCGTATCCCACCGTGGAGTCCTGCCGTCCCGTGATGATCAGGACGGGGCCGGTGTACGGCAACCCCTCCGCGGGACCGCTGCTGAATGACCAGTGCCGGCCGATCCGTTCGAGGGCGGCGTCGTCGGCCAGGCCCATGCCGGGGAGCACATACTCCTTGTACCGGTCCAGCGTGGTCTGCGTTTGCACTACGAAATAGTCGCGGAATTCGTTGGCTGCGGCCGCGCCGAGCGTTTCATCAGGGTCGACCTCAGCGTCCAGGACCTGGCGCGCCGGCAGGTCCCGCACCTCTTCCCCCAGCGGACAGATCAGCGCTAGTCCGGCCACCTGGTCAGGACGGCGGCCGGCGATGGCCCGGGCGTAGTATGCACCGGCAGAGTGTCCGATGAGGTGGAACCGCCCATCACCGATCACACCGTCAACGAAGGCGAGCAGGACGTCGAGGACGTCGTCGGCGCCAGTGAGCGTGTCGGGCGCGGGAGTATGGCCCATGCCCGGCAGATCGGGGTAGACGCGACGGTAATTGGACAGCCCGTTGAATACCGGTTCGATGGCGCCGAGCATCTCCCGGTGGTCCACGCCTGCACCGTGCAGCACCAGGACCGGCGCCCCGTCACCGTGCTCAACGTAATGCACAGGTACCTCCCGTGCCCGGCACTCCATGACCCGATCCCGGCTAGCGTGACCCCGACGACGGCCCTCACCGGGAGGGTTTGACCACCATGGCTGAGCCTCCACCGCGCCGCACCGGCTCCGCCGCGGCGATCATGCGTCCGCCGGACCTGAACTCGATGGCCGTGGCCGCGCCGATCTCGGCTGCCGACGTGAACGCATCACCCGAGGGGGTGAACTGGTGGCCGAACGGCATCAGTTCCTTTCCGTAAGCCCCGATGAACGCGGGCTCGGCCGTCACCTTCTCGGAATTCCGCTGTGCCGCACGAGGAGCCTTGATGGCGTCCGAGATGCTCATGCCCAGGTCCACCCTGTTCAGGACCGTCTGCAGGACGGTGGTGATGATCGTCGATCCGCCGGGAGAACCAAGGGCAAGGAACGGCTCGCCGTCTTCGAGGATGATCGTCGGAGACATCGAGGACCGCGGCCTCTTGCCGGGCTCAATCCGGTTCGGGTCCTTGGGGTCGTACACGGTGGAGAAGTCCGTCAGCTCGTTGTTCAGCAGGAATCCGCGGCCGGGCACCACAATGCCTGACCCGCCGGTCTGCTCGATGGTAAGCGTGTACTCGACGACGTTGCCCCACTTGTCGGCAACGGTCAGGTTGGTAGTGGAGATGTTCTCGGTGTCCGTCTCGCGGGCCGGGACCGCCGCGGTGGCCGGGCACGCGCCGTCGTAGTTTGCCACGTCGCCCGGGGCCACCGGTTTCACGGCTGCAAGCTTCGGGTTGATCTTGCAGGAGCGCTCCTTGCCGAACAGCGGGTCGGTCAGGGCCTTGGTGGGAACGTCGACGAATGCCGGATCGCCGACGTACTTGCCGCGGTCCGCAAAGGCGAGCGCACTGGCTTCAAGGTAATGGTGCAGCGCGCTGGGCTTGGACATTTCCGAAAGGTTGAACGGTTCGAGGATGTTCAGCGCCTCACCCACGGTAGTGCCGCCGCTGCTCGACGGCGCCATTCCATAGACGTCCAGCCCGCGGTATTCCACATGGGTGGGCGCCTGGTTCAGGGCGCGGTACTTGGCGAGGTCCGCCGTCGTCATATGGCCTGCCGGGACGGGCAGCTTGGTGGTCCTGGTTTTCGGCGGTGCCTGGACGGTTGCCGCTATTTCTTTGGCGAGCGCGCCGTGATAGAAGCCGCGTGTCCCCTTGTCCGCCAGGAGCCGGTAGGTGGCCGCAAGATCCGGGTTCCGGAAGATGCTGTTCACGGCGGGTGCGTCACCGCCGGGAAGGAAGAGCTTGCTGGTCGAGGTGAAGGCCTCGAAGCGGAGCTTGTTGTCGAGGGTCTGCTGGCGGAAGGTATCGTCCACGACGAAGCCGCGGTCGGCCACCTCGATCGCGGGCTCGAGGACGTCGTCGAGGTCCTTCGTTCCCCACCGGTCCAGGGCGCGCTCCCACGTGGCCGGGGTGCCCGGCACGCCCACCGAGACGCCGCTGGTGACGAGCTCGGGGGTGAAGTTGTAGGGCTTGCCGGTCTTGGGATCGATAAAGGCGTCGCGGGGCATGGCCGCAGGCGCTGTCTCACGGCCGTCGATGGTGCTCACATGGCCGGAGTGTGCGCTGTAGAAGACGAAGTAGCCTCCGCCGCCGATGCCGGCACTGTACGGCTCGGTCACACCGAGGGTGGCAGCCGCGGCCACGGCGGCGTCTGCGGCGTTGCCTCCGCTGCGGAGAATTTCGATGGCCGCGGCGGAAGCCTCCGGATCCACGGTGCTCACCGCGCCGCCGTACCCCCTCGCAGTGGCAGTCTTGTCTCTCACCCGCTCATCAGCTGACGCCGGGGTGGTGACGGCCCCCGCCGTCACGCTCAACGCCAGGGCCGTGGTGACGGCAGCTACTCGGCTTCTCAGATGTGGCATGGTCGCTCCCGGGTTGTTGCAGTGCGGGTTGACGGTACTGTCACGCTACTCCGCCGGGCAAGGACTCTCAACGGAATATTCACGTGGGAGCGGCTCAGCGCCCGTGTGATTCGTCGGCTGGAGCGCCCTGCCGGCGGCTTGCGTACAGGAACGGCACGGCGAGCAGCTGGATCACGCCGCTGAAAGCCAGCGAGGCGGAGTAGCCATACACATCGGCGCTGCGTCCCAGCAGCGGCTGCACCACGACGCCGCCGCTGGAACCCATGAGGGACGCGAAGCTGAGCACCGTCGCCCGCTGCCTGGAGTCGATCATGTCGTTGAGGTAGGCCTGCTGCACGGGGATCCCGACCTCCGCCACCAGTGCCCAGACGGCAAGGAGGGCCAGGGCCGTCCAGAAGTCCCTGGTGAAGCCGAGCGCCACCAGGATCAGTGCGCTCCCGGTTCCGCTCAGGATCAGCACTGTGGTGCGCTTGCGGACCTGGCCCCGGACCCGGGGTGCCAGCCAGCCTCCGACGACCTCGGCCCCCGCCACGATGGCCGCCGCCAGTCCGGCGATCGCATAGGCGCCGCGGTCACCGAACAGCTCCAGCAGGAATGGCTGCAGGGCGTAAAAGACATAGATCCCGACGCCGGCCGTGAAGGGTGCGGACAGCATCACGTACCGTACGGGCGGATTTTTCAGGCCGTTCTCAATGGACGCCGACAGCACGGCGCGCGTCGCCTGCAGGGGATGCGCCGAGCGTTCGGGGGTGAAGCCGACATCGTGCATGAGCCACAGGGCCACCATGAACATGGCCATCAGCACGCCGACCCGCAGCAGGAAAGGCACTCCGAGGTCTGTTGCCTGGGCGATGACGCCCCCGGCCACCGATCCGATGAGCATGGCGGCGCCGGACACCATCTGGCCCCGGCCGAGCACAGTCTCCAATGCCCCGTCGTAGCCGGAGAAGTGCAGGGCGTCCACAAGCCATGCCTCCACCGCTCCGGAGAAGAACGTGAAGCCCAGTCCGAGCAGCACGGAGACCGCCGCCCACCACCAGAACGGCGCGGAAACCTGCCACAGCAGGTAGTAAAGCAGCGTTGAGACGGACAGCGTGGCGGTGCCGAGCAGGAACGAGACCCGGCGCCCCCAGCCGTCGGCCACCACGCCCGTGGGCACCTCGAAAAGGACCATGCCGGCGGTGAAGAAGGCATTCGCGGCAAATGCCTCCAGGTTGCTCAGCCCGGCATCGAGCAGGAAGAGCGTGTTGATGCCCCAGATGAAGGAGGCCGCAAGGGTATTGCCCAGTGTCAGCGTCAGGTAGATGCGCTGCACCTTGCGGGCTGCCGGGTTCATCGCCCCGCTGTCCGTCCCGGCGCGAAGTTGGGGCACGCACCCATTCTCGCCGGGTTTACTCCGGGCCGCCAGAGACCCTTTTATCGGGAGGCGTTCGAGCGTAGCGTCATGCCCAACGGAGTAGGCGGCGAAAGGCAGTGCGGCTCCGGTCCGCACGGCGCCGCCTCCTTGCTGAGCCGTCGAAGGAGGCGGGAATGGCTGCTGGCTGGAATGCTGATACGGCTGCCGGTCCTGTGGGGTCGGGCACGGTTACCCTGGTGGAAGGTTCATCCTTCTGCATTTCCTCGGCGAACGGGGACATCCATCCGGAGCATCCGCACGGGGTTTTCCATGAGGACACCCGCATCCTGTCGCGCTGGAACCTGTCCGTGAACGGCCAGCCCCTGGAGGCGCTGACCGCGGAGACCAAGGAGCCATACCGGGCGCTGTTCATTGGCCGCGTTCCCCGTTCTGACGGGTACGCAGACAGTCCCCTGATCGTGGAGCGCCTGCGGGAGGTCGGTGCCGGCATCCTTGAGCAGATCACCATCCGGAACTACTCCTCCAAGGAAACCGAATGCGTCGTTTCGCTCAACGTGGAATCGGACTTCGCGGATCTGTTTGAGGTGAAGGAGGCACGTGTCCAGCGGCGCTGGGAGGAG
This sequence comes from Arthrobacter sp. NPDC057388, assembly GCF_042668165.1. Classification (NCBI taxonomy): domain Bacteria; kingdom Bacillati; phylum Actinomycetota; class Actinomycetes; order Micrococcales; family Micrococcaceae; genus Arthrobacter; species Arthrobacter sp. NPDC057388. The sequence continues at coordinate 13,128 of NZ_JBHVBL010000022.1, read as the reverse complement.
TCCCGCCAGCCCGAGGGCGATTCCCTGGTGATCAAGGCAGGCTGGCAGGACCTGGTGAAGAGCGTGGTGGTCAATGCCAGCGGTGCCGAGGTCACGGCGGATTCCGTCACCTACCGGACGGTGGTGCCGGCACGCGGTGAATGGAGCTCGCGGGTGAGCGTGGCGCCTGCCGCCAACGGCGGCGGGGTCCCGCCGTCGTCCCTGGTCCGTCCGGTTGGCGAGGTATCACCCAGCGACCGCCGCCGCCAGGAATGGGTGGCCAAGATACCCAAGCTGCACATGAGCAACCGCTCCATCGAGCGCACACTGCGGCGCAGCTATGACGACCTGGGAGCGCTCCGGATCGAGGATCCCGCCCATCCCGAGCGGATCGTGGTGGCCGCGGGTGCGCCGTGGTTCATGACGCTGTTTGGCCGGGACTCGCTGTGGGCCTCCGAAATGGCCCTGCCGGTGGATCCCTCCCTGGCGCTGGGCACCCTGCAGACGCTGGCGGACCGGCAGGGCAAGGTGGTGGACCCGATGAGCGAGGAGGAGCCGGGGAAGATCCTTCACGAGGTCAGGCTGGGCGTTTCCAGCGGTCTGGCGCTGGGCGGCAAGTCTGCCTACTACGGGAGCGTCGACGCCACCCCGCAGTTCGTCATGGCACTGGGTTCTGTCAGCCGGTGGGGATTCGGCCGGGACACCATCGCCGCCCTGCTCCCCCACGCCGACCGTGCTCTGGACTGGGTCCGGAATTACGGCGACAAGGACGGCGACGGATTTGTCGAGTATGAGCGTCTCAACGACCAGGGCCTCATCAACCAGGGCTGGAAGGATTCATGGGACGGCATCAATTTTGCCGACGGGACGCTGGCAGAACCTCCGATCGCGCTGTGTGAAGTGCAGGCCCTCGTGTATTCGGCGTTTTTGTCCCGGGCATGGATGGCGTACGACGCCGGCGACACATCTTTGGCAGCGCAGCTCACCGATGAGGCGGCGGAGCTGAAGCGGAAATTCAACGAGCAGTTCTGGCTGCCTGACCGCGGTTACTACGCCATCGCGCTTGACCGCGACAAGCGGCCCGTTGATGCGTGCGCGTCCAACATGGGGCAGTGCCTGTGGCACGGGATCGTGGATGACGACAAGCTGCCGCTCGTGGCCGAGCGGCTGATGTCCCCGGAGATGTTCAGCGGCTGGGGCGTTCGGACCCTGGCCACCGACATGGGTGCCTACAACCCTGCCAGCTACCACAACGGCTCGGTCTGGCCGCACGACAACGCGGTCATCGCGGTGGGCCTGCTGCGCTACGGCTTCGTGGAGGAGGCACAGCGGATCGCCACGGCCCTGCTTGAGGCGGCAGACTACACCGACGGCCGGCTTCCGGAACTGTTCTGCGGCTTCAGCCGGGATCAGGTCACGGAGCCGGTGCCGTATCCGACGGCGTGCTCCCCGCAGGCGTGGGCGGCCACCACGCCCATCATGCTGGTGACCAGCCTGATGCGGTATGACGCGCACGTATCCCGCGGCGGCGTGTGGATGGATCCGGTGCTGCCGGCCTCCTACGGCGATCTGCACATCACCAACGCACCCATGGGGGCCGGCCGGATCACCATCGACATCACCGGTTCGGAGGCGTCGGTGCAGGGGCTGCCGGAGGGTCTGACCTTCCACCGCGAGCACCGGCCGTGGCTGACGGAGCTGATGGCGGAGGCGGGCCTGGGAAAGTAGGAGGCCGGGACAGTAGCGGGCCGGCGGGGTGATTAGGGGCGGCGGTCCAGCGCCTGCAGCAGCCGCCGGACCGAGCCGCCGAGGTTCCACTCGGTGGCGAGCCGTTCGAGTTCCTCCCGCTGTGCACCGGCGACGGGCCGCAGTTCGGCGCCTGCCTCCTCGAGGGACGGCAGCTCCAGGTTGCGCACCACATTGACGACGGCGGGAGCCACCTTGAGGTAGCCGGCTGCGGCGGCAAGCTTGGACCGCACGGAGGCGGGCACGCCGCCTGCGGGGTCGGCCGCCGCTGCGAGCAGTCCGTCGAGGGTGCCGTGTTCCAGCAGCAGCGCCGCGGCGGTCTTCTCGCCGATGCCGGCGACGCCGGGCAGCCCGTCCGACGCGTCGCCGCGCAGCGTCGCGTAGTCGGCGTACTGCTGCGGCAGCACGCGGTACTTCCCGACGACGGCGGCGTCAGTCATGATCTCCAGGTTCTTCATGCCGCGGGCGGTGTAGATCACGCGCACCTGGCGGTCGTCGTCGACGAGCTGGAAGAGGTCGCGGTCCCCCGTCACCACGTCCACCGGGAGGCCGGCATGGCTGGCGTAGGTGCCCACGACGTCGTCGGCCTCATGTTCTGCGGCCCCCACGACGGCGATGCCGGCAAGGTCCAGAACGTGGCGGATCAGCGGGATCTGCACCTCCAGCCCGTCCGGCACCACTTCCGCATCAGCCCCGCCGGCCACCACCTCCGCCACCCGGTGCGTTTTGTAGGTGGGGATGAGGTCCACCCGCCACTGCGGGCGCCAGTCGTCGTCCCAGCAGGCCACCAGGTGCGTGGCCCCGTAGTCGGTGGTGAGCCGCGCGATCATGTCGAGCAGGCCGCGGACAGCGTTCACCGGCGTGCCGTCCGGGCGCCGGATGGTGTCCGGCAGCCCGTAGAAGGCACGGAAGTACAGCGAGGCGGTATCCAGCAGCATCAGGCGGTTGACCATGACTGATCCTGACACGGATTGACCCTCCCGTGCCCGTGACACGGGCCGGAGATGGGAGGATGGGCAAATGGAACTGCACATCACCGGCGACGACGCCGCCGACAAACTGCTCAGCGATGACGCCTTCGCCCTGCTCACCGGCATGCTGCTGGACCAGCAGGTGACCATGGAGTCGGCGTTCGCCGGGCCGGAAAAGATTCGCACGCGCATCGGCTCGATCAGCCCGGCCGCCGTCGCGGAATATGACCCTGCAGGCTTCGTGGAGGTCTTCAAGGAACGTCCCGCGGTGCACCGCTTCCCGGGCTCCATGGCCGGCCGCGTCCAGGCGCTCGCCGAGGCCGTGCAGAGCGAATGGAACGGCGAGGCAACGGCCATCTGGACGCGCGATGAGCCGGACGGCAAGGAAGTGCTCCGCCGGCTAAAGGCACTGCCGGGGTTCGGCGAGCAGAAGGCCAAGATCTTCCTGGCGCTTCTTGGCAAGCAGTGCGGACTCCAGGCACCGGGCTGGCGAGAGGCGGCCGGCCACTACGGCGAGGAGGGTTCGTATCTTTCCGTCGCGGATATCGTGGACCCGGAATCACTGACCAAGGTGCGGGCCAGCAAGCAGGCTGCCAAGGCGGCCGCCAAAGCCGCCAAGGCGCCCGCCGCCGGTTAGCTCCCGGAAGTACGACGGCGGGCGGTTGCCCTGGCTGCCCCGTGCCGGGTTGCTCAGTACTCGCCCTTGATCACGAAGTAGGAGCCGCGGATCACCCCTGCCAGCTTGGACTTCTGGCGGGCGAACTTGAAGGTGGATGCGAGTTCCCCGGGAACCTCCATGCCGTCTGAGAGCTTGAAGCCCACGGCGCGCTTCGATCCGTCCTCGATGCCGTACATCACGTTGATGGACAGGCCGGACTCGTAGAACACGTAGGCCATCCGGTAACCGTCCACCTCGAAGGACGTCACCTCCAGCGGGCGGGATCCGATGACGATGTTGCGTTCCTCGGCGAGAATGCGGTTCACCCACTCGAGGGTTTCGGGCGCGTCGCCCGCCGGCTGGACGGTGAAGACGTGGTCGTACTTGTTCTTGAAATAGCGCGCCTCGTTGGCGCGCAGTCCCGCCAGCGTTTCCGCCACCGGGGACGGTTCCAACCCGATGGTGGACACGTTCTGGAAGTCTACGGTGTATGGCATGCGCCCTCCTGGAGCCTCGTTTTTCACATGATGCTTGATCGCACTCCAAACCCTACGTGCAGCGCGGCGGGCGGGCTTCTCGATTCCTGATTGATCTCCGCAACTGCAACCAGCGCTAATACCGCCAGCGCAGCGCTTCGATCACGGCGTCACGGTCAAGCTTGGCGAACCTCTCGGCTTCGCCGCGCCGCACTGCCACATAAGCCTCCAGGAGTTCATGCCCCAATGCTGTGCGGAGGAGACTGCTGCCCTCCAGATCATCCAAGGCCGTCAACATGTCCGGAGCAAACGCCCGGATGTCCAGGCTTTTCCGCTCCGCCGCACTCAATGTTCCGGGGTCTGCCGTGACTTCGGCGGGCAGCTGCAGCTGGCCCCGGTAGCCGTCCAATGCCGCCGCCAGAATCGCCGCCACTGCAAGGTACTGGTTGGCGGAACCGTCACAGCATTTAACTTCAACATTCGACTGCTGCTCCTCGTAGCCCTTCAGCCCCGGCACGAAGCGGATGGCAGCCTCCCGGTTGCCCGTACCCCAGCAGATGTAACTGCCCGCCCATTGTTGCGGCTGAAGCCGGGCCAAACTCAGGGCGCTTCCGCCCAGCAGCGCCACGCTTTCAGCCAGCTTGCCGAGCACGCCTGCCATCATGCTCTCGCCTGCCGGGCCCATCCGCGTCGCGGTTTCAGGGTCGTGGAAAACGCTGCCTTCCGTGTTTCGCGCGGAGAAATGGATGTGGCATCCGTTGGTCGCCGTTCTGGAATCCGCTATGGGCGAGAAGGAAACATGCAGTCCATGCCGGCGGGAAACCCGCGCGACGATGAAGCGGGCCAGGAGATAGTCATCCACGGCCTGTACCGGGTCCCGCGGGCCCAGGGCGATTTCAACCTGGCCCTGGCCGTACTCGGGGTGAATCTGTTCAACCGGAACGCCGGCGTCCACCAGCGCCGTGAGCACCTCCAGGTTCCATGCTTCCAGCTGAAGGAATGCGGCCGCCCCATAGCCGGGGCCATGGTGCGCCAGAAAGGGCGCTTCCGGGCTGCCGCTGAACACGGTGAATTCCAGCTCGAAGCCGACCGAAACCTCCAGTCCGGCTGCTGCCCATTCGGCAGCAACACGCTTGAGTGCTGTGCGCGGGCAGGTCGGATAAGGGACACCGTGCAGGTCCACCAGGTCGGCGGGTGCCCAGGCAAGGCCGCTTGCCTTGTCGACGACGGCGACTGCGGAGCGGTCCGGCATGCCGCGCAGGTCTCCGACGATGGGGTCGATCCGCGATGACCGGGTGACGTGGTCGTCAGCTGCCAGCAGGACTCCGACACTGACCGAGACGCCGCAGCCGTTTGTAAAGGCGCCCTCCACCTTGGGGCCCGGGAGGACTTTGACCCGTGATATGCCTGCGTTGTCCAGGCAGGAAATGACAAGTGCTCTTACATGCTGCAGATCCATGTCCGCCTTTGGATTTGAAGTCACAGCATTTCCTTCCGTAGTTCAGGCGACCGGGCATTCGTCTTAAGGATTCAGGTTGTAGACGCGCTTCGCGTTTTCGGAGGCAACCATGCTGGCGATGCTGTCGGCGTCGTTGGCTGTTGCCCACCCGGATGCAACCCATTCGTCCATCAGGGACGACAGGGCGGTTCGCCAGTTGGCGGCGCTGACGGCGTAGTGCTCGCCAAGGCCGTAGGCATCCGATGAGTAGAGAATCTTGCTGAAAGGTGCGATTTCCATCGCCTGGCGGATGGCCGTGCCGGCGCTTGGACCGAGGTAATGCGACACCAGGCCCACGTCCAGGTACACATGCGGGAAGACCTGGGCGAGGATTCCGGCTTCCCTGATGAAGGGGTAGCAGTGCAGGAGCATGAAGTCGACCCCCAGTGTCCTGGTGGCGTGGAAGAAGCGTGTGAGCCGGGACGGATCAGCCCGAAAGAGCTCAATGTCCCCGTCCCCGTATCCCGCGTGGAGCTGAATCGGCAGGCCCGTCCCGATTCCCGCCCACAAACCGAAGCGCAGCAGGACCGGATCAGTGATCCTGAAGGTCCGGGTCTTCTCGGCGCGGCGGAACCACTCATCAGCGGCCTTCAGCACCTCACGGCCGGATGGCGGTTCAGCGGGGATGTCGAAGCCATGACGGTAGGCAAGAATGGATTTCAACCCCGCGGCCTCCCTGGCTATGGCAGCCAGCGCCTCCGGGAACTTCGCAACGAAACCCGCTGCCGTGGACTCCGCCGCAAGGAGCTCGGCAACCCGCTCGATCCGGACGATCTCGCGAACCCTGGCACCGGCACGGGCAGCCATCGCGGCCGGCACCAGCAGCCGGCCATCCGGTATGCCTGTATCCAGGAGGTAGTCGGACGTTACCGTGCTGCCGAGCAGCAGCCGGTTTGCTTGCGCCGCCCCGATGTCCCTGCGTTGGGCGAGATATTCGTCCATCGGCGCCAGCGGCTCGAGACCGAGGACCGGTGCGCAGAAGCGGCGCACTGCCAGCCCGAAAGGTGATTCGAGGCTGTCCGTGCCCTTCGGTGCCGGCCAGTCGGATTCCGTGGCCAGGCTCCGGAACCCGTCGTCGTTCAGTTCGGCATCGACCACACCATGGCTGTGGTGATCGATCAGGGGCAGGTCAAGCCTGCGGCTGCTCGCGTCGGTCATCATCCCCGCCAACTGTTGGTATCCGCCACCCTAGATTGAGTATGGGGCGGATGTCACAGAGAGGAAAGCCGCTGGGCGGGCCGGTATGTCACCATCAGCACACCGGTCGCGGTGGGTACCGAGTCAACCAGCCGCAGCCGGTGTGCCTCGTCGTCGGGCCCGAACAGCCGGCGGCCGGAGCCGAGCAGCACCGGGTGGATCATCAGGAACAGTTCGTCGACGAGGCCCAGCGGGAGCAGGGACCGGACGAGCTGGCCGCTGCCCATGACCACGAGGTTGCCGCCGGGCTGATGGCGCAGTGCGGCGACCGCAGCGGGCACGTCACCGCTGAGAAGCGTCGTGTTTGGCCACGGCAGGTGGGCCTCGGGGTTTGAGGATGCGACGTACTTCAGTGTCCCGTTGAGGCTGTCCTTGAACGGGCCGCCGGCCTGGTTCCAGTAGCCGAGCATGTCCTCGTAGCTGCGCCGGCCGAACAGCCAGGCGAAATCCCGGCCCATGCGCTCGCCCATGGCCGTGAACATTGCCGGGTCGTTGGCCTCCTGGGCCCAGCCGCCGTGCCGAAAGCCGTCACGGGTGTCCTCGTCCGGGCGTCCCGGCCCCTGCAGGACGCCGTCGAGGCTGACGTGATTCACGACCAGAACGCGCATGCGGGACTCCGTCCGGTATCAGCCGGCGTTGACCGCCGGGTTGTTGAGGCGTCCCCCCAAAGCGGCCCAGAGGTAGCGGATGGCTGCCTCCACACCCTGGGTGTTGGCCCCGGCCAGGAGCTGCAGGACCAGGCCGTCCAGCGCTGCAAAGGCAGCCCGGGCAGCACCCTCCTGCCCGCCGAAGCCAATCCGTTCCAGGCCAGCGGAGAGCGCTTGGATGTAGCTGTCGTAGAGGTGCTGTACCGGCCCTGCCAGTTCGGGGCGCCGCCGCGATTCAAGGATCATTTCGTACTGGAAGATCTGGATGTCGGGATTGTCCTCGATCAACGACAGGATGCTCTGGCAGAACTCCTCCTCGGTGGCAGGCAGTGCTTCCAGCCGTGACAGGCCGATCGACTGCTGCACGGACCATTCGAGTGCGGCCTCAATGAGGGCATCGCGCTTGCCGAAGTGATGGACCACCAAGGTGTTGTTGACACCGGCATGCTCGGCAACAGCCCTGAAAGTCATGCCGCGCAGTCCCTTGCGCGCCACGACGTGGACGGTGGCAGCCAGCAAGGCCTCCCGCCCTGTGCCGTAGCCGTTGTGTTTCTGCGCACCCATGCCCCCGATTCTAGCGGCACGCAAGAAGACCTTGACTTCCATCCTAAGCAAATGCTTAGCTGTGAGACATCACACAACTGAGCAGTTGCTGAGTTGTTTCCACCCTCAAGGAGGATCCAATGCCCACGTCCACGAACGCCGTCGAATACACCGTTCATGCTGCCTTTGACCCGCAGCAGTACGAACCCTTCGCCCTGGGTCAGGTCCAGTGGGTGCGCCGCGCCGGAGACGGCGACCGTCCCGCCTTGTCAGCCGGCTTCTGGCACGTCACCACCGGCGAAGCGCCGGAGCCGTTCGACCTGCTCATCGAAGCGGACGAGACCATCCACATCATCGAAGGCCACCTGCATATCGAGGTCGCGGGCGGGGAAAGCTTCGACCTGAAGCCAGGCTCGGCTGCTTCCTTCAACAAAGGCGCACAGACCCGCTGGACTGTCGTGGAAGACACCACGGAATTCTTCGTCTACTCCTGACCAGCAATAAGAAGACCGGAACAGAAAGCTCATTGTGACTGCCACCAACAACACCCAGCATGCCGACGTCATCATCATCGGTGCCGGATTTGCAGGCCTGACAGCAGCCCGCGAATTGCGCCAGGCAGGCCTGTCCGTCATTGTCCTTGAAGCCCGCGACCGCATCGGCGGCCGCACCTGGCTGGACGACCGGCTTGGCCGTCCGCTGGAAATAGGCGGAACCTGGGTCCACTGGACCCAGCCCTACGTCTGGGCGGAAATGAAGCGCTACGGCATCGGGACCGTCCAGAGCCCCGTCCCGGAACGGGCCTACTGGTGGGCTGACGGATCACGCCACGAAGGCAGCCCGGAACAACTGCTGGCCGACATCGACGCACCCAACCGGAAGCTCGTCGAACAATCGCGCGAGTACTTCCCCCGGCCGTTCAGCCCGTTCACCAACCCGGACATCAAGGCTATCGACCACGTTTCACTGCCCGGCAAAATCGCGGACCTGCAGCTCACGGTCTACGCCCGGGACATATTGGAATCCTTCTGGGCACTGAACTTCAATGGCCCCATCGACGATGCCGCCTACACCCAGGCCCTCCGGTGGGTTGCGCTGACCAACGGCGACTGGATGGTCAACTTCGAGGCCTGCGCCACGTACAAGATCGAAGGCGGTACCGGGAAACTGATCAACGGCATCGCCGCCGGAACAGACGTCCGCCCCGGAAGGACCGTAGCTGCCGTCAGCTACGCCGAAGGGAACTGCAGCGTCACCACCGCCGACGGTGAGGAATTCCAGGCAGCACATGTAATCTGCACCCTTCCACTCGGAGCCATGGACACCATTGCATTCACTCCTCAACTACCGGCCACAGCCCGGAGGAGGATCTCCGAAGGTCAGGTCTCCAAGGGCATCAAGGTCTGGATCACCGTCAAGGGAGAGGTGGCACCGTTCATTGCCCTCGGGGCCGCCGGATGGCCGCTGAACTTCGTCCAGGCTGAATACGGCCACGGCGGAAACACCATCCTCGTTGCCTTTGGACCGGACGCTGCCCGCCTTGACGCCGCTGATGTCCGGCAGGTCCAGGCCGCCCTTGACCGGCTCCTGCCGGACCTTGAAGTCCTGGACGCCGCCAGCCACGACTGGACCGGCGACCCGTTCTCCGGCGAAACGTGGCCCATGCACCGGCCGGGTTTCCTGACAGAGTCCCTGGGCAGCTTCCAGCAGCCGCACGGGAGCCTCCTCTTCGCAGGTTCGGACTACGCCAACGGCTGGGGCGGCTTCATCGACGGCGCCATTGAAAGCGGGCTGGAAGCAGCCCGGAACATCGTCAGCGGACGCAACCCCGACGGCTGCGGCGGCCGCTAAAGGCCGTCTGCGGCTAAACGCCGGCGGCGTTCGCGCCGCTGGCCTTGGCCGAACACTCAAGGAGCCTTCCGACCTGAATGACGGCGGCCCGGATCTTCGCCGGATTCCCGAAGGTCAGGAACTGCAGCATCAGCCCATCAAGCGCGGCGAAGACGGCCCTGGACAGTTCTTCATCGGTATGGAGGGAACGCCCACGCAGCGCCGACTCAACGGTTGAGATGTAGTTGTCGTAAAGGCGGTCAAGCAGGGCCCGGAGCTCCGGCTTCCGCCGCGCCTCAAGGAGCATCTCGAATTGGAACAGCTGCAGCTCGGGTTCGGAGGACACCGAGTCCAGGAGGGCATCGGCGAACTGCTCATCGAAATCGGCCACCCGGGCGAGCCCGGTTTCATCGATGGACCGCTGCACGGCCCACTCGAGCGTGGCGGCCAGCAAGCCTTCAATCGATCCGAAATGGTGGGTGATCAGGGTGTGGTTCACCCCCGCCCGGCCGGCAACGGAACGGTAGGTGACGCCCCGCAGGCCCTTTTCCGCGACAACGTCGACGACGGCGGCCAGCAGGGCGTCGCGGCCGTCCCCGTAGGGCAACCGCTGGGATTCAAGGCTCATAAGCCGATTTTAGCCTCGCCGGACGGCGCCGCCTGAACCCTTGACGCCCAGAACTAAACATCTGTATAGTTTGGACCGTGATGCGGCTCACGTGCCGCTCCACACCATTTCTTCCCGAAAGGCGCGCACGAGGGGGTGCTTGCCAAGCGGAACCCATACGTATTCACGAGGCATGACTTCAGTGTCCATGCCCTGGCGAAAGAGCCACATCATGAATCAACAAACCGGACAGATCCCCGCCAACGCGGAAACCGCCGCCGGCACTGCCCGCCTCCGGCCGAACAAGCTGGGCGTCCTGGCGGTAGCCTTCTTTGCCATCGCCGCTGCCGCCCCGATGGCGGCCGTCGTCGGGGCCAGTCCCGTCCTTTTCGCGGCCAGCGGACCGGGAACCCCTGTTATCTACGTCATCGCCGCCCTGCTCGTGGCCCTGTTTTCCGTGGGGTACCTCCGGATGAGCCACAGCATCACCAATGCGGGCGGTTTCGTCGCCTACATCGCGAAGGGGCTTGGAACGAAATGGGCCACCGGCGGCGCAGGTATAGCGATCCTGACTTACATCAGCCTGCAGGTGGGGCTCTGGTCCCAGTTCGGTGTCTTCGCCCAGCAGCTCGTTGAGAGTCTGACGGGGCTGGGCCTGCCCGCATTCTTTTGGATCGTCGTGGTGCTGTCGCTGGCCACGGCCCTGACCATGAAGGGCGTGGACGCCAGCCTGAAAGTCCTGGGCGTGCTGATCCTGGGCGAGACCCTGGTGGTGGCCGCCCTTGTCGTCTCCCTTGTCGCCCAGAAGGGCTTCGCCATCTTCACCGTTGCCGGGTTCACCGGCGCCAGCATCGTGGGACCCGGTCTTGGCATCTCGCTGCTGTTTGCCTTTGCCTGCTTCACCAGCTTCGAAGCCACAGTGGTCTTCGCCGAGGAAGCCGTGGACCCGCGAAAGACGATTCCGCGCGCGGCCTATCTGGTCATCGCCTTTGTTGGATTCTTCTACATGGTTTCAACGTGGGCCATCAGCGGAGCTATCGGCATAGACCGGGTCCAGTCCGAAGCCGCGGCGAACCCGGCCGGCATGATCTTTGACCTTGCCCAGGCCAGCGCGGGCTCCTGGCTCAGCCTGGCGATGCAGATCCTTGTTGTCACCAGCTTCATCGCCATGATGCTGGGCCTGGCCAACATGTTCGCCCGGTATCTCTTTGCGCTGGGCCGTGCCGGTGCCCTGCCGGCAAAGCTGGCAGCTGTTTCCCGAACGGGTGCGCCGACGTTTGCAGGCCTCATCAACGGCCTTGTGGTCCTGGCCGTCATCAGCGCCTTCCTGGTCTCGGGGGCAGACCCCATCACCACCGTCTTCGCGTGGTTCGTCGCCCTCGGCACTGCAGGCTTCATCAGTATTCTCCTGCTCACATCCGCCGCCATCATCGTCTTCTTCGCCAGGCAAAAGATGCGCGACAACCTGTGGGTGACCGTGGTCGCCCCGGTCCTGTCCTTCGTTTCCTTCATCGTCATCGGCTACCTGACCCTGGACAACTACGACGCCCTGCTCGGCGGCGCCGGGGGCATTGCCCGCTGGCTCCTCCTCGGCATCCCCCTCGTCCTCGTGGCAGGCATTGCCCGCGGATCCCGGAAACCGTCAATCGACTACGCCTCCGAGATCGTCTGACGCCCACCGAAACTTCACAAGCCCAACACATTCAGCAAGAAGCACCATGAGCCAAAGGAAAACCATGACCGTGACCGATATCCAGGACTACGTACCGGAAAACGAATGGCCCTCCGTGTCCACCATGCTCGACGGATTCGGAAACCAGACCCTGCCCGCATCCAGCGCCCTGACCGGAAAAGTACTGCACCTTCCCGGTGACGGGGCCAGGCCAACCACCTGCACCTTCCATGACGCGCATTCCCTGACCTGGTCCCGAGCCGACGGCGGCCTGGACCAGGCCGGTGCGGCCAGGTACAAGGCCATCGAGGCACGGCCAGGGATCTTCATCATCGACTTCGTCACCGGCGAAGACCTCGCGGCCGAAAACGTGACCATCATCTACGACAGCAACACCGGCGCCGTCACAACAGCCGTCACTTCGTTCGTCAACGAAGGCGGCAAGGTCCGCAGCACCACACGATTCAGTCATGGAAACGTGAACGGTTCCGCGCCTGTGCACCTGCGTTCGACGGCACTGGTGGGCAAACGCATCTATTACCGCTACAGCGACGTCGAAACGTATGAACACATCTACCTGAACGCGGGCACCTTCACGTGGCACTGCCTCCGAGGGGGCGAGGCCGGTCTCGCCGACACGGACCGCTGCATGGCCTTCGACGTCGCCGAGGACCTCTACCTATTCTTCTGGACCGAAAAGGTCATGACGGTTGAGGCCGTCCTGCTCATCGACCTGCGGGAGCAGCGCTCCATCGGGCGGATGTTCGGCTGGGACGAACCAGCGGCCGAACCTGTGATCCTGCCCTTCAACTCCCGGCTCACGGTACTCAACACCACGGAGTACCCTCGCGACAACCACAAGCACTGAAGGAGTACCTGTTGGAAACTTATGATGCCCTCCTCGCGTCCGTCACTGCCGGTCCCGGCCAGGAGAGCCGGACCATCCTCGACCCGGCCACCGGCGCCGTCGTCGGGCAGGCACCGGTCCACACCGTTGAGGACCTCGAAACGGCGGTAGCGGCCGCGGTCGCCGCGCAGGCGGCCTGGGCCGCCGCCGGCCACGACGCCCGCTCCGCCGCGCTGCTCAAGGCAGCCGACGCCATCGAACGCTCCGCCGAGGAACTCGCCCGGCTCCTCTCCCGCGAACAGGGCAAACCGTTGAACGGACCCAACGCCCGCTTCGAGGTCGGCGCCTGCGCCGCGTGGCTGCGCGCCACCGCCACCACCGAACTCACCCCCGAAGTCATCGTCGACGACGGCGACACGTACGCCGAACTCCACTACAAGCCCATCGGCGTCGTCGG
>NZ_JBHVBL010000021.1:0-71531 GCF_042668165.1 Arthrobacter sp. NPDC057388 | reverse complement strand
AACCCAACCCAAACCAGGACCGCGGCACACCATCGAAATCACCACCCCCACCGGCCACACCTACCAATCCACCGCACCCCCGCTACCCGGAACAACGCTGACCCGATCCACGATGTCCGGATCTGGGCTGGGAGGATCTGCGCTGGGTGAAAGCGGACCGCCGGGAGCCCGCCCGAAAACGGTCAACGAAGTGGCCAGGGCTCGCCCCATGGCGAGTCAGCCAGCGCGCGGTGAGTAAGCCAACGGTGCGTAAGCCAACAGTGAGTAAGCAACAGTGAGTAAGCCATCAGTGAGTAAGCACCGTGCATTGTGTGCGCCACCGCGCAGTGAGCAGGCTACCGCGCAACGCGGAAGGCGGCGGCGGAAATTCCGCCGCCGCCGAATTGGGCTAATAGGAGCCCGGCGCTTCCAGGGCGCAGCCCTATGAGCTGACCTCCCTATAACCTGACCTCCGCGACCTGCGCTGCCAGGGTCGTCAGTTCCACGGCCGCCGGACGGGCCGCGGTGCTCTGGATCTGCACCGCGGAGCCGCTCTTTGCCGAGGCGAGCACGGACTCCATCACCTCAAGGGCGTGGTAGGCAAGCTGCCCGCCGGCGCGCGGCTCGGAACCCGGGGGAGTGGCGGCGAGGTCGGCGATCCCGAAGCCCCGGCCGGAATCCACGTACCCGGCCGAGACCGGGAGCGTCTGCCATTCCTCGGCGCCCAGCGCGAAGAGCTGCACGTCGCCGTCGAAATGGTTGGGATCCGGGACCGCCAGCGATCCTCGCTCACCGTGGATTTCGATGTTCGGCGACTTGGACTTCACGGCGTCGAAGCTCATGAAGAGCGTCGACAAGGCCCCCGACGCGTGCACCAGCACCCCGGTGACGTGGGAATCGATGTTCACCGGCACCGTCTCGCCCGCGCGAGGCCCGGATCCAATGGTGCGTTCGCTACGGGTATGGCTTGCCGCTCCCATGACCGACACCACCGGGCCGAGGAGCGTGACCAGCGCGCTGACATAGTACGGCCCCATGTCCAGCAGGGGCCCGCCGCCGGGCTGGTAGTAGAAGTCCGGATTCGGGTGCCAGCGTTCGTGGCCCGGCGTCACCATGGTGGCCGTAGCGCTGATCGGCGTGCCGATCAGGCCGTCGTCGATCGCCTTGCGGGCCGTCTGGATCCCGGTCCCGAGTACAGTGTCCGGCGCGCAGCCGACCACGACGCCCGCCTCGCGGGCCGCCTCCAGGACCTGGCGGGCCTCGGCAGTCGTCGCCGCCAGCGGCTTCTCCCCATAGACGCTCTTCCCGGCGGCAATAGCTTTCAGGGCAACCTCGGCGTGTGCCGCGGGGACGGTCAGGTTCAGCACGAGGTCCACGTCGTCCGCGGCCAGGAGCCCATCAACTGACAGGGCACGGACGCCGTCGTAGTCGTCCGCAACGGCCTGGGCGCGCGCGGGATCAAGATCCGCCACGGCCACCAGCTCGATCTGGTCCAGCTTGCGGAAGTTCGTGAGGTACTGGGCGATGATGGCGCCGCAGCCAATGATGCCAACCTTCAACGGTCCAGCGGTTTCTACCGGCTTGCCCACAGCAGGCCCCTTTCGATGATGGTGCGGACGTTCGTGTCCTGGAGGATGTCGACGTGGTGGCCGGGGGTGGCCACGAAAATCCGGCCCTTGCCCCACTGGCGCGTCCAGATGGCCGGGGAGGTGACTTCGCGGTGCCACGGGTCCCACTCGCGTACCTTCTGGGTGGTGGTGGCGAGGACGTCGATATAGTCGTCGGCCAGGACCCAGTACTGCTCCGTGACCAGGTCAAAGTCGCCGATGCCCTCGGTGATTGGATGATCCGCGGCCTCCGGCAGCATGTTGACGGTGTAGGGGACGTAGTTGTCCGACTGCTCCCCGATGCACTCGTCGGGATGCTTGCCGGGGTGGCAGGCGAACTGGCCGCCGATCAGGTGCAGGTAGTCAGAGTTGTTGCGGTACGAGTCGGCAATGCCGCCGTGCCATCCCGCAAGGCCGGTGCCATTTTCGACGGCGGCACGCAGTCCCGCGAACTCGTCCTTTTCGATGGTGGTCATGGTCATGCACTGCATGATGAGGTCGACGCCGGCCATGTAACCGGCATCAGCATAAACTTTGGGCGATTCCTCAACCCTGACGTCGTAGCCGTTGTCTTTCAGGTGGGGAATGAAAAGTTCGGTGGCCTCAAACGGCTGATGGCCGTCCCAGCCGCCCCGCACCACCAGGGCGGATTTAGGTTCTGTCATGTCTGGAGTTCCTTTTGGTTGCAGCCGATGGCTGGTTGAAGTGGGGTTCAGCGGGTGGCGAAGGCAGCGTCGAAGGCTGCGGCCGGCGGCGCAATCTCCGCAAGGTCTTTGACCAGGGCGAGCGCCTGCGGTGCTCCGGTCAGCCGGTCCATGCCGGCGTCTTCCCATTCGATGCTGGTGGGGCCGGTGTAGCCGATCGCGTTCAGCGTGCGGAAAATCCGGTTCCATTGCACGTCACCGTGGCCCGCCGTGACGAAGTCCCAGCCGCGGCGGGGGTCTGCCCAGGCAAGATGCGAGCCGAGCCTGCCGTTGCGGCCGTCGAGCTGGCGGACGGACTCCTTCACGTGGACGTGCAGGATATGTTCGGCGAAGTCCTGCAGGAACATGACCGGGTCAAGGTCCTGCCAGATGAAGTGGGACGGGTCGAAGTTCAGGCCGAAGCCCGGCCTGCGCCCGATGGCTTCGAGGGTCCTCTTGGTGGTCCAGTAGTCGTACGCGATCTCCGATGGGTGCACTTCGAGGGCGAACCGGACCCCCACTTCATCGAAGACGTCGATAATCGGGTTCCAGCGGTCGGCGAAGTCCCGGTACCCGGCGTCGATCATCGCCTCTGAAGCAGGCGGGAACATGGCCACGGCCTTCCAGATCGAGGAGCCGGTAAACCCGGTCACGGTCTTGACGCCGAGCCGTGCCGCGGCACGGGCGGTATCCATCATGGACTGCGCCGCCCGGGCACGCACGCCCTCGGGATCTCCGTCGCCCCAGATTTCCGGGGTGAGAATGCCCTGGTGCCGCTCGTCTATCGGGTCATCACACACGGCCTGGCCGGTGAGGTGGTTGGCGATGGCGAAGACCTGCAGGTTGTTCTTTTCCAGGATGTCCAGCCGGCCCTGGACGTAGGAGTCGTCCTCGGCGGCCCGGCGGGGATCCAGGTGGTCGCCCCAGCAGGCGATCTCCAGGCCGTCAAAGCCCCACTCGCCGGCGAGCCTGGCCACCTCCTCAAACGGCAGGTCGGCCCACTGGCCGGTGAACAGGGTAATGGGTCGTGTCATTGGGGTTCCTTCTGCGCTCACGGTTCTCAGACTTTTTGCCATTGGCTGGCGTTGGCTGCGCTGGCCTCCACCGCGGCCAGCACGCGCTGGACCTGCAGGGCGTCCGCAAACGACGGCTCCGGCTGTGTGCCCTGCGCGATCGCGGTGACCAGGTCCACTACCTGGTGGGTGAAGCCATGTTCGTAACCCAGGCCATGGCCGGTGGGCCACCAGTTGCCCACATAGGGGTGCTCCGGCTCGGTGACGAAGATCCGGCGGAAGCCGGCGTGCGGGGACTCGGCGGCATCGTAAAAGGAGAGGGCGTTCATGTCCTCGAAATCGAAGGCGAGGGACGCTTTGGTGCCGTTCAGTTCCAGCCGCATCGCGTTCTTCCGTCCCAGCGCGTAGCGTGTTGCCTCAAAGACGCCGACGGCGCCGGCACCGGCAGTGCCGCCGTCGGACTTTGCGTCTTCAAAGCGGGCGCTGAAGATGGCCGCGTCATCCACGGTGACAGCCCCGCGCGGGGCATCCTTGCCGACGTCGCCGTGACCGCCCAGCCCCACCAGGTCCCCGGCGAGGGGACGCTCCGGGACGAATGTCTCCAGCAGCGCTGAAACGCCGCTGATCTTTAGTCCGGTGATCCACTGGGCCGCGTCGATGCTGTGGGCACCGATGTCCCCGAGGGATCCGGACCCTGACTTGCTCCGGTCCAGCCGCCACGTCATGGGGGCGTTCTCGTCGGACAGCCAGTCCTGCAGGTACTGCGCCCGCACATGGCGGATGGTGCCGAGCCGGCCCTCGTCCACCATCCGCTTTGCCAGGGTCAGTGCAGGGGTCCGGCGGTAGCTGAAGCCGCACATCGCGAGCACACCGCGCTTGGCGGCCGCTTCCGCCACAACGGTCATGCGCTCCGCGTCCTCGACCGAGTTGGCCAGCGGCTTTTCACACAGGACGTGCTTGCCGGCCTCCAGCGCGGCGATGGCGATTTCGGTGTGCGTGTCACCGGGTGTGCAGATGTCGATCAGGTCGATGTCGTCACGCTCGATCAGGCGGCGCCAGTCCGTCTCGGTTGAGTCCCAGCCGAGTTTGGCAGCTGCCGCCCTGACGCCGTCGGCATTCCTGCCGGCGACGGCGGTGAGCTGCGGCTGCAGGGGCAGGTCGAAGAAGCGCGGGGCCGTGCGCCAGGCATGGGAGTGCGCGGCGCCCATGAAGGCGTAACCCACCATGCCCACGCGCAGGGGCTTACGGTCAGTCATTGGTTTGGTCCTTTCATTCCCCGGCTCACTTGCTGAAGCCGGCAGTCAGGCCGCTGAGCAGCTGACGGCGGGCCATGACATAGAGCACCAGCAGCGGCAGCGTGGCCAAGACCACGGAAGCCAGCACAGCAGGGATGTTGGATGTGAATTCGTCCTGGAACGTCCACAGGGACAGCGGGAGCACGCGGGTGGAAGGGCTCTGCGTCAGGATGAGCGGGAAGAGGAAGCCGTTCCACACGTGCAGGGCGTTGTATATCCCGACCGTTACCACCGCCGGGCGCATGAGGGGCAGCGCGAGCCGCCACATCATGGTCCAGTCGCTGCATCCGTCCAGCCGCATCGATTCGAACAGCTCATTGGGGACATCCCGCATGAAGTTGGACAGGATCAGAACCGAGACAGGTATGGCGAAGGCGATGGAAGGCAGGATCAGCGCCAGGAGGGTGTCGTAGAGGTGGGCCCGGGTGATCATCCAGTAGATCGGGATGATCGTGGCGTGCAGCGGGATGGCGAGGCCAAGCAGGAACAGCTTATTGGTGGAGTTCACAAACCAGCCGCTGCCCCGAACAATCGCGTACGCCGCCATAAAGGACACCAGCAGGGCGGGAATCACACTGCCGATGGTGACGATCAGGCTGTTGGCGAAATATTTGGCGAAGTCTTTCTCCAGGACAAGCTTGTAGTTGTCCAGCGTCGGCTCCGTTGGCGGCATCATCGGGTTGGTGGTGAAGAAGCCCGCCTGGTCCTTCAGGCTGGTGATGATGACGTAGTAGACGGGCAGGATGATTACGGCGAGCCAGATCCACCCACCGAATGCACCGAGGAGATTGGGACGGCGCCCGGCGCCCTTGTTGCCTGACGGTGCAGGCTGCCGCCGGGTGGCCGGGGCCGCGGGTGGAACCGCGAGCTGAGTGGTTGAGGCCATGTCAGGCTCCTTCGAGTTGGCTTGCGCTGCGGCTGCGTCCGCCGAGCCGCTGCAGGAGGAGGGCCAGGACCAGGCCGATCACCACCAGGATGACCCCCAGAGCGCTGGCGGCGCCCATGTCGTTGGCCTTGAAGCCGGTGAGGTACATGTGCAGGGGAAGCAGGCGCGTCGAATAGCCCGGGCCCCCGGCCGTCAGGACGAAGACCAGGTCGAAGTAGGCCAGGGAGCCTACCACCATGAGGGTGGAGGACGTGATCATGGTGTACTTCAGCTGCGGCAGCGTGACGTGGAAGAACTGCTTGATCCGGCCTGCCCCATCGATCTGCGCTGCCTCGTACAGTGAGGCGGGAATCTGGCGGACACCGCCCTGGTAGATCAGGGTGTGGAAGGGAACGAACTGCCAGGCGATGACGAAGACCACCACGAACAGCACCAGGTCCGAATTGCCGAGCCAGTCCTGAGCCAGGGCGGGGATGCCCAGCCCGGGTCCCATTCCGAAGTTGGGGTCCAGGAGGGCCTTGAACGCGATCGCAACAGCTGCCGACGAGAGCAGCAGCGGCAAGAAGTACAGCACCGCAAGGGCCGCCCGGTACTTCTGTGCCCCCGAGGTGAAGACACCCAGCAGCAGGCTGATGGGCGCCTGGACGATGAACGAGAAGACGATGATCTTTGCGGTGACCACCAACGCGTTGCCGGTCACCGGATCGGTAAGGACGGACGCCCAGCTGCCGAGGCCCTCAAGCCTGATTTCGCCCAGGCCGTCCCAGCTGGTGAAGCTGAGCAGGAGAACACCGGCCAGCGGGATAGCGGCGAAGGCCAGGAAGAAAACGAGGGCCGGTACGGCGAGCCATCCCGACGGACCCTTGCGCAGGGGCTGCCTGCCCGGGGTCCGCCGGGAGGGGCTTGTAATCGAAGCCACGGCTACTTCGCCACCGTCGCGTTCATGGTGTCCACGAACTGCTGCGGGGTGATCTTTTTCAGGAAGATCTGGTCCAGGTTGGAGAGCATCGCATCACCCTGGGCGGGGCTCAGTGCCTGGTCCCAGGACATGGTGAAGGTGGGTGCGTTCTTGGCCATGCCATAGGCGAAGGTCAGGAAGTCCTTGTCCGGGGATGCCTCGAGCTTGGACTCGATGCCCTTGATCACCGGCACAGCGCCGGAATCGATCAGGTCCTGGGTGTTCTTTTCAGTGAACATGCCGTCCTTGATGTAGTTCAGCGCGGCTTCCTTCTGGGAATCGGTGGCCTTGGAGGACACCGACCAGAAGTTGGACGGGTTGCCCACAACGTTGGCCGGGTCACCCTTGCCGCCGGATACGGACGGGAACGAGGTGAAGCCGAGCTTGCCGCTGCTTACAAAGTTCCCGGCGTCCTTCTTCATGCCCTGGTAAATCCAGCCGCCCTGAAGGATCATGGCGGCCTTGCCGGTGTACAGCAGGGCCTGGTCGGCGCTGCTGTCGGCGGCGATCGAGGAGAAGCCGTTGACGAACCCACCGGCGTCAACCAGTTCCTGGATCTTGGTCAGGGCCTCCGTAACGGCCGGATCGGACCAGGCGTTGGGCTTGTTTGCAGCGATGTTTGCGAACACTTCGGGACCGCCAATGCGCTCCACCAGGTACTCAAGCCACATGAGGTTCGGCCACTTGGACTGGCCCGCCAGCGAAAACGGGGCAATGCCTGCGGCCTTGAACTTCGGCACCAGTGCCATCAGCTCATCCCAGGTCCTGGGCGGCTGCGCACTCACCTTGTCGAATACCTCCTTGTTGTAATAGAGGATTACCGGCTGGGCGTTGTTGTTGGGGATGGCGTAAGCCTTGCCGTCGATCTCGCCGTTCTTCAGCACGGCCGGCAGGTACCGGTCCTTCACCTCCGGATTCTTCTCCAGGAAGCCGGTGAGATCCTCAACCTGCCCGGCATCGACATAGGACTTCAGCACGCCGCCGCCCCAGCCGTAGATGAAGGTCGGACCCTGTCCGGCACCAACCGCGGTGCGGACCTTGGTCTTGTAGGCGTCGTTCGCGAAGAACTCGACCTTGATGCTCTGGTCACTGTGCGCGCTGTTCCAGTCGTCGACGGAATTCTGCAGGGGCACCTGGTTGCCGCCGGTGAGTCCCCACATGGAAGCGGAGTCTGAACTGACGGAGCTGCCGGACGGGCCGCTCGAGCCGCAGGCGGCGAGGGAAAGGGCAAGGGCACCGGCAGTAAGAGCTGTACCTGCGGTCTGCAGTCTGCGAAATTTCATTAGTCTTCCGTTCATCCTTCGGGGGCGTCATTGGCTCCCAGGCGTGAAACCCCGTCTCCGCTGGGAGGGGGAACAAATTGAAGTCCGCTTTCTCGAAACTTTTCGATAAGCGTTCGATACGAAGCAAAGGTACTAGTGATCGACGTCACGGTCAAGGGTGGCCTTTGGGGTAACGAAGTTGCTGATTACGGGTACCAGTTGACGTTTCGTGGGTGCTGCGCGAGACTTTTCACGGCGAAAAACTTTCGAAAGGCGGAATGGGTTTGTCCCTCTCGACACCAAAGAAAACCACGCTGGCGGCGATCGCCAGGCTGACGGGAGTCTCGACGCCGACCGTTTCCAAGGTCGTAAACGGCCGTGAAGACGTAGCGGAAGAAACCCGGGCGAAAGTGCTGGCTGCGCTCGTGGACGCGGGCTATCAGTCGCCCATGCAGCGCCGCACTGTCACCCCCGAGCCATCAATCGTGGAAGTTTCCTTTGACGCCTTCACGCCGGCCTACTCCACGGCTGTCCTCAACGGGATTCTCGAATACGCGGCATCTGTCGGGGTGGAAGTGCTGATGAGCACCGCGAGCAGCGGGGCACTTCCGGGCCTGAGCCCCGAAAAGCGCGCGGAACGGATGGTGGCCCACGGCAGGGTAGGGCTGATCCTCGTGACCTCTGACTTCAGTGAAGCGCAACTGACAGCCCTCCGGCGGCGGAACATCCCGGTGGCGGTAGTGGACCCGCTGAATCCTCCGCCGCCGGACGTCGTCAGTGTTGGGGCCACCAATTGGGCCGGCGGCAGGGCCGCCGCTGAACACCTGCTCAAGCTCGGGCACAGGGACATCGCCTATCTGGGCGGGCATGAGACAGCCGAGTGCAACCAGGCCCGGCTGCACGGTTACATGTCCGCCCTGGCCTCCCATGGGGTGCAGGTCAACCCGGAGTACATCATCCACGGAAAATTCCGGACCAATCACGGCATCGAGGGACTTCGGCGGCTGATTGCCCTGCCAAAACGGCCAACGGCGATCTTCGCGGGGAGCGATAGCGTCGCCGTCGGGGTACTGCGGGAAGCCCGCCACCACGGCATCCGCGTCCCCGAGGACCTCAGCCTGGTGGGCTTTGACGGAACCACGCTGGCGGAGGATGCCGTTCCTTCCCTGACCTCGGTTTCCCAGCCGCTGCACGAAATGGGAAGGGCGGCCCTGCGGGCGGTTTTAAGCCAGGCACGGGGAGAAGATCTGGACTCCAACCGCGTGGAACTTGCCACGCAACTGGTGGTGCGGGAGTCCACTGCGCCCCTGAGTAACTAGCGGCCGCGTAAAAATTGGCCTATCGCGTGCCGGTTTCCGCCCTGCGCGCTAGGCTATTGACCATCGTCCTTCAAGCAGCCGGAGGAGCTTATTCCGTGCTGCTCTGGGGGGAGAGACCGATGGATTACGCAACTGTGGCGGATGACCGGCCCGACCAAGGTACGGACGGCAATCCCGGCCCGCAGCTGACCGACAGGATCGACGCATACATGCGCTGCCTTGGGGAGCGCGGCCGCGTCATAGCCCGTCAGCTGCCGCTGTCCGTCACCGTCCTGCTGGTGGTGGTTGCGGCCTGGGCCTTTTACCCCGAAACCCTCGCCGATGAACGCTTCCGGCTCGCCTTGTTGGCCCACATCGCGCTCTTTGTCCTCAGCATCGCCGTTCCCTGGGGCCGGCTTCGCCCAGGAGCATACGCATTGCTTCCGGTGCTCGACTGCGTGGCTATAGGCTTCACACGGGAGGCCGGCGGCCCCAACTTCAATTTCCTGAGCCTTCTGCTGGTGTTTCCGGTGATCTGGCTTTCCGTTGACAGCCGCCCGGTTTGTGTGGTCCTGGCTGTGGCTGCAACAATCCTCAGCGTTATCCTTCCGGTGGCAGCGTCAGGCGGCCCGCCCACACAAGGGTCGATGCTCCGGACGATCTTTCTGCCCCTTGTCATGGCGGCCATCGCGGTCACTGCTCACATAGTGGCGGGCCGGCTTCGCCGGCAACACCGCATTCTGCTAAAAAAGGACGCAACCCTGGCCGAGACGGCTGCCGAAAGCGTCCGCCAGCAACGGCTGCTGGATGCCGTTCTTTCCACCGTCAATGTGGCCGTTCAGGTCGTGGACCAGGATGGAGAGGACGTGCTGACCAACAAGGCCATGCAGACGGACCCGGCACTGTCCCGCCGGGAGGCTGGGGCCAGCAGGCCGCGGCTTTTCGAAGCGGACCGCACCACTTGCCTGCCACCGCACCGCTTCCCGGTAGCGCGGGCTGCGGCCGGCGAGACGTTCACGGACGAACTCTTTTGGGCCGGTGAAGGCGAGGACATGCGCGCCTACTCCGTCACTGCCCGCACCATGGGTTCCGGCAACGGCGAGCGCCGCGGTGCGGTGATCACGTTCGCCGACGTCACGGCGCTGATCCAGGCCCTGTCGGCCAAGGACAACTTCGTGGCAACGGTCTCCCACGAGCTCCGCACCCCGCTGACGTCCATCCTGGGCTACCTCGAACTGGTCCTCGACGAGCCCGGCCACGAGGACGTCGAAGCGGAACTGAAGATCGTGCAGCGGAACGCGCACCACCTGCTGGGCCTTGTGAACGACCTGATCGCTGTTGCGTCCGAAAGGATCGAGCTGGCTCTGCAGGAGGCGGATGTGGCCGGCCTGCTGGCCGGCGTCGTGGCCACCTCGCAGCCAAAGGCAGCCGGCAGCGGCGTGGAACTCGTCCTCGACGTCGAACGGCCCCTGACCGCCCGCGTTGATCCCGGGCGGATCAGGCAGGTGTTCGGCAACCTGGTGTCCAATGCGATCAAGTTCTCGCCGGACGGCGGGACGGTCATTGCCCGCGCCCACCGGGCGGACAGCCACGTTGTCTGTTCCATCGCGGATACCGGCATCGGGATGGACGGCCAGGAGCAGGAGCAGGCATTCACTAAATTCTTCCGGGCCGCCCGGTCCCGTGAAACGGCCATTCCCGGCGCCGGCCTTGGCCTGCCCATCAGCAAGACCATCGTCGAGGGCCACGGAGGTTCCATCACCCTGGACAGTTCCCCGGGCCAGGGGACCACGGTCACGGTGAGCCTCCCCGTCTCGTAGCCCACGTAAACTGGCACCATGCGGTTGGTAGCGAGTGACATAGACGGAACGATCCTGGGGCACGACGGAAAAATCAGTGACCGCACCGTCCGTGCCTTCCACGCCTGCCGGAGTGCCGGCGTCGAACTCGTCTTTGTCACCGGCCGCCCGCCGCGCTGGCTGCACCCGCTCGAGGAGCAGCTCGGCCACACGGGCACCGTGATTTGTTCCAACGGCGCCGTGGTGTGGGACCTCGAAGAGGACAAGGTTGTCTCGGCCCAGACCATGGCCATTGACGACATCTTCGAAATCCGCCGCATCATCAAGAAACTTCGCCCCACAGCCCTCTTCGCCGCCGAGACCCTCACCGGCTTCCACCTGGAGCCCGGTTTCATCGAAAACGGCTCCAGCGAGCTGTTGTCCGAATTCACCCCCGCCCCGCTGGACTCGACGCTCACTGCGGAGGACGCCGTCGTCAAGTTCCTTGCCATAGTCCGGAAGGGCACCGCCGACGAGTTCCTCGCGCAGGTGGGCCCCGCCGTCGGGAACCTTGCCTCCGTCACGCACTCGGCGCCCACCGTCGCCATGCTGGAGCTTGCCGTGCCGGGAATCAACAAGGCAGTCACCCTGGCCGAGTACGCTGCATCTTTGGGTATCGACGCGGCTGACGTTGTGGCGTTCGGCGACATGCCGAACGATATCGAGATGCTCCGCTGGGCGGGCCAGGGCTACGCGATGGCCAGCGGCCACCCGGAAGCCATCCGGGCAGCGGGGCAGCAGGCGCCGCATTTTGACGACGACGGCGTGGCCCAGATTCTCGAGGAAAGGCTCGCAGCGCTGGGCCTCCAGCTGCCGTAAACCGGCCGTCGCCGGCCTGCCACCGAACTCCCGGCTGGCGGTCAACTTGCGTTCATGTGAGCACCCTAGGGTGTGGCGTGTTGGATGAGTGACCGATAGGGGACGTCGTGGCCAGGAAAAAGACCAGTATCGCCGCCGAGGCCCCGTTGCGCCCGGCAGAGCCGTCCCCGCACTGGTCTGCGCTGCGCGAGGGGGACAGGGTCACCGTCCGGCTGTCGCCGGGGTTTGAAACAGGTGGCCGCGTTTCGGCCGTCATGCCGGACCGTACCGCGGTGTGGGTGGATCTCGACGGCGGCCGCGGCCGCACCCTGCTGCACTGCAGTGACGGTGTGGACATCCTGCCGGCCTGAAGGCGCTCCGTTAAGCTTCGAAGGTGACCGGACGCCTCCCATACTTCTCCGCCGCCGAACCACCTTCCGGCCCTCCCGCCGGGCCGGGCCGTCCGCTGGCCATGGCGCACCGCGGATTTTCACTGGCGGGCCTGGAAAACTCGCTGGCGGCGTTCCGCGCCGCCGTCGATCTTGGCTTTTCCCACCTGGAGACGGACGTCCACACCACCTCCGACGGCGAGCTGCTCCTCTTCCACGACCGCACCCTGGACCGGATTACCGACGGCCACGGCAGGATCCACGACCTCACCGCGGACGAGGTAAGGCGGGTAGGGATCCGGGGAACGGAGCCCGTGCCCACCTTCGATGAACTTGTGACAGCGTTTCCGGCCGCGCGGTTCAACCTCGACGTCAAGGACTGGCGCTCCGTGCCCAGCGTCGTGGCGGCGATCGAGCGCCACCAGGTGCATGACCGGGTGCTGATTGCCAGTTTCTCCGACGGCCGCCGCCGCGCGGTCCTGAAGCAGCTCAGCCGGAGGACCGCCTCGTCGGCGGGGACCCTGTGCAACGCCCTCTTCCTGGTCCTGGGACCTTTGCTGTGCGTCCGCGGACTGGAGTCGCCGGTGCGGGCCGTGCTGCAGCGGGCGCTGCGCGACGTTGACGCCCTGCAGGTGCCGGTCCGCTACCGGGCGATTCCCGTTGTCACGCCGGCCTTTGTGCACCGCGCGCATTCGCTGGGCCTGTACGTGCACGTCTGGACCATCAACGACCCCGCCGAGATGCACCGGCTGCTCGACCTCGGCGTGGACGGGATCGTCTCGGATCGCGCCGACCTGCTGAAGGAAGTCCTGCAGGCCCGCGGGCAGTGGGATTAACCGGCAGGGGGACTAACGCTAGCCGCGGCCCAGGCCCGTGCCTGGATCCTGATCCCCCTCGGAAGGGTCGGCGCGCAGTTCGTCCGGGTCCGGATCGGGAAGCCCGGCCGGGCCGGGTACCCCGCGTGCCGCATCGGGCGCATCCGTGGCGCCGGCCACCCCTATGCCGCCGGACGTCGCCGGGCCGGCTGCGTCATCCGTGCCTGGTTGTTCTGTACCTGGTTGTTCTGTGCCTGATTGTTCTGGGCCCCGCTGCCCGGTGGTGCCGGCGGTGCCTTGGCCGCCGCTCGCCTCCGTGCCTGGGCCCTGCGGTGTGTAGGTCGTGTGGACGCCCGCCCGCGGGCCGGCCTCACCGTCCCTGGCGTTGGAACCTTCGCTGATGGAGGAATGGACCTGGATGTCGTCGTCCTTTGAGCCAGGTTCGGGCACATGGGCGTCGTCGGTCGGCTCGGACGTCCGTGCCAGGTCCTCCATAGCGTTTTCAGCTGCTTTACCAATGCTGTCGCCGATTCCCATCAGTTTGCTCCTTCGATACGTTCCGGCGGGGCCGGACTCTGCGGCATCTGACTGTTCCAGAATTATCAGCATGCTTACAATTAGTCCAGTGTTGCCGGAACTAAGGAGGACCACGACCATGAGCACATACCATCCCGAAAACGACCCCGCCAACCCGGACCGGGACGCCGCCAAGACCGGCCAATCCGGCAGCGGCGACCGCGCGGATTCAGCTGCCACGCCCAACCCCGATCCATTGAACGGCAACGTCACCGGCCTCGAGCCCGGCGGGGGAGTGCCCCCCGGTGAGACGCCGCCGGCGGAGGACCAGATGAGCGGCGACCAGGGGCACGGCGAGTAGGCGGGACGGCCTTCAGAACAGGACAACCGTCAGAAGGAGTGTGGAATGGCTGACCGACTGGTGGCCGATGTAATGGTGGAGCGCCTCAAGGCATGGGGCGTCAACAGGGTCTTCGGCTACAGCGGGGACGGCATCAACGGCTTCATGGGCGCGCTCCGCCGCAACGGCGGGGGCGGCAACGGGGGCGGCAGCAACGGCGTCGAATTCGTCCAGGCCCGGCATGAGGAGACGGCGGCCTTCATGGCTGTGGGCCACGCCAAGTACACCGGGCAGGTGGGTGTGGTGACGTCCACCCAGGGGCCCGGTGCGGTGCATCTCCTCAACGGCCTCTATGACGCCAAGCTGGACAGCGTCCCGGTGGTGGCCATCATTGGCCAGCAGAGCCGCAGCGTGCTGGGATCCGCATACATGCAGGAAATCGACCTGCTCACACTCTTCAAGGACGTGGCGGCGCAGTTCGCGCAGATGGTCAGCACCCCGGAACAGCTGCCAATGGTGCTGGACCGCGCATTCCGAACCGCTCTGGAGACCCGGACCCCGTGCGTCGTGATCGTGCCGCACGATGTGCAGAGCGCCCCGGCCCCCGAGCTGGGGCAGCAGCACGGCATTGTGGTCACCGCGCCGGAATGGCAACCCGCCAGGGTGCTGCCCCATGACGACGACCTGGCCAGGGCCGCCGAGGTGCTGCGGGCCGGCAGCAAAGTGGCGTTCCTGGTGGGGCAGGGCGCGAAGAACGCCCAGGCCGAGGTGGTCGCCCTGGCGGAACACCTGAACGCCGGCATCACCACCAGCCTGCTGGGTAAGCCGTACATGGATGAGTCGCTGCCGTTCGCCGCGGGCACCATGGGGCATCTCGGTTCCACGGCAAGCGCCCACCTGATGGGGAGCTGCGACACCCTCCTGATCATCGGCTCCAACGACCCCTGGACCGAGTTCTATCCGGAGCCCGGCACTGCCCGCGCCGTCCAGGTGGACATCGATGGCCGGAAGGTCGGCAACAGGTACCCCGTTGAAGTGGGTCTCGTGGGCGATGCCGCGGAGACCCTTCGCCGGCTGGCGGAGCGGCTCAAAGATACAGGCGGTCAGCCAGGCGAGCGGCCGCAGCCTGAAGCCCGCAAGCAGTGGCGGGCGGAGGTGGAGGAACAGGTCCGCAGCTGGCGCTCCCTGTCCGAGGAGCGGTCCCGCGTTCCCGCCCATCCCGTCAACCCGGAGCTCGTGGTCCGGGAGCTCAGCAGCCGCCTGCCGCACAACGCCCAGGTGAGTATCGACGTCGGGAGTTGCGTTTACTGGTACGCCCGCCAGCTGGCGCTTCCGCCGGGAGTGCCGGCGCACCTTTCGGGGACGCTCGCCAGCATGGGCTGCTCGGTTCCGTACGGGATCGCGGCCAAGCTGGCCCGGCCCGGCCGGCCGGTGGTGGCGCTGGCCGGCGACGGTGCCATGCAGATGACGGGCATCGCGGAGCTGGTCACCGTGGCGCACCGCTGGCGGCAGTGGGAGGACCCGCGCTTCGTGGTGTGCGTGTTCAACAACCGTGACCTGGCCGAGGTCACGTGGGAGCAACGGGAAAATGAGGCCGAGCCGATGTTCCCGGCCAGCCAGGAGATCCCGGACTTCCCGTACGCTGGATACGCGGAGCTGCTGGGGCTGACGGGCATCCGGGTGGACTCCCCGGAGCAGCTGGCCGGCGCCTGGGACCGGGCGCTCGCCGCCGAACGCCCGGTTGTAATCGAGGTTCTGACCGATCCGGATGTGCCCCTCCTGGCACCGTTCCCGGCGGGGGCGGAAAAACTGGACGGCATGCGCTCCGCGCTGGCCGCTGAGGGCGGATCCGGCGAGGGTGCGTCGGCTTTGCTGGCGACGTACGCAGGACAGGAGGACGCCCGCAGCTGACCGGCTGCATTGTGTGACTTCCATTACGCGCCCGGCAATCGCATTCCGGAGGCGAAATGGCAGGATAGGGGGCATGCGTATCCTCATCGCCCCTGACAAGTTCAAGGGATCACTCACCGCCGTCGAAGCCGCCGCCGCCATCGCCGAGGGTGCACTCCGCGTCTACCCGGACGCCGTCACCACCCAGTTCCCGGTGGCCGACGGCGGCGAGGGAACCCTCGAAGCCGCCGTTGCCGCCGGTTACGAGGAGCGGATCAACGCCGTAGTTGGTCCCATCCTGGCCCCGATCGGCGCCGCCTGGGCGCTCCACAAGGACGCCTCCGGCGCCACAACCGCCGTCATCGAAACTGCACAGGCCTCCGGCCTGGCCCACATGGAGCCCACGCCGGAGAACTCCCTGCGCGCGCACAGCTACGGCTGCGGCCAGCTCATCGCCGCCGCGCTGGACGCCGGAGCCACCGAAATCGTGCTGGGTGTCGGCGGGTCAGCCATGACCGACGCCGGCAGCGGCGCCCTGCGCGCGCTGGGCCTGAAGCCGCTCGACGCTGCCGGGAACGTGGTGCCGCTGGGCGGCGGCTCGCTGGCCGACGTCGTAACCCTGGACGTCTCCGGGCTGGACCCGCGGCTGTCCGCCGTGCGGTTCCGGATCGCCTGCGATGTGCAGAGCCCCCTCTACGGCACCACCGGTGCCGCGCACGTCTTTGGCCGCCAGAAGGGCGCCGACGACGACGCCATCGAAAAGCTCGACGCCGGCCTGCGCAACTGGGCGTCCCTCCTCCGCGAGGCAACGGGCCGGGATGTCAACGTTCCGGGCGCCGGCGCGGCCGGCGGCTTCCCGGCGTCGTTCCTGGCCTTTACCGAAGCCACGCTGGAAGGCGGCTTCGCGCTGGTTGCAGGGCTGACCGGACTGCCCGAGCGCCTTGCCGACGCCGATCTGGTGATCACGGGCGAGGGGTCCATGGACTCCCAGTCACTCACCGGAAAGGCGCCAATCGCGCTCGCGGAGGCGGCACGGGAGCGCGGCATTCCCGTGGTTGCGGTGGCCGGGCGGATCCTCGTCACGGCTGAGGAACTGGCGGAACACGGCGTGGTGGCCGCGGCGCAGCTTCTGGACGTGGCGCCGAGCCCGCAGGACGCCATCTCCGACGCCGGCAAGTACCTCACGTGGGCCACCCGCCAGGTGCTGGAAGGGGCCTAGGGGCCGGAAGTGGACTGGAGAAGGAGGGAGGCTGACGCGTCAGTCTCCCTCCTTTTTGGCCCTCCGGTGCAGGTGCACGGGCACGTAGGCCAAAAGGATGGCCAGCACGGCGAGCAGTACGCCCCCGGCGATCAGGCCCACCTGCCGCCCGGCGGTCACGTCGAACACCAGGGCGGCGGTTCCCACACTGAGGGCGGCCACCCCGCCGAGGGCGATCTTGGTGATGTTGTCCGCGCTCGCCACGAGGGTTGCCTTGAGCCGTTTCCGGAACAGCCGGCGGTGGACGCTGACCGGCAGGAGAATGAAGGCGGTGGTGAGCGCGGCGAGGGCCACGTTCACGAGATAGAGGATGACCTGGAAGTCGTCAAGGGTCTCAAAACGCTGCTGGAACGGGAGTGTCAAAAGGAAACCGGCAAGGATCTGGACGCCGGTCTGCAGGACCCGCAACTCCTGGATCAGCTCCATCCAGTTCCGGTCGAGCTGCTCCTCCCGGGTCTCGTTCCTGCCGCTGCCAGCCGGTGCGTCCGGATCGCTCATGAACCCTCCTCTGTCTGGCCCACGGCGGGCGGGCTTGCCTCAAACCTAGGCTCAAGTCGAACCTAATACAACAAATGCTAAGTTTGCTGACTAACTTTGTATCAGGTGGTGGACTTGCTCCTCAAACCTGCGTTAGGTTCGAACAACCGGCAGCCCGACAACGTGAGCAGGTGAAGAATGACCGACCCAGCCAAGCAGTCTGACCAGCCCGGTGATCCCCGGGGAACGTACCATTCAGGGCCCTTTCCAAAGCAGGAGCAGAAACAGCCCGGCCTGACCGCACCCATGGATCCGCAGCCGGACCACGGCGAGCTGAGCTATGAGGGCAGCGGTGCGCTGGAGGGCAAGGCCGCGCTCATCACGGGCGGTGACTCCGGCATCGGCAAGGCGGTGGCCATCGCCTTCGCACGTGAAGGGGCCGACGTCGCCATCTCCTACCTCCCCGAGGAGGAGGACGACGCCCAGGACACTGCCGAATGGATCCGCAAGACCGGCCGGCGGGCACTGCTCCTCGCCGGCGACGGCAGGAACGAGGACTTCAGCACGTCGATTGTGCAGGACGCCGTCGCCGAGTTCGGCCGGCTCGACGTGGTGGTGCTGAACGCGGCCTACCAGAAGAACCGTGACAGCCTGGAATCGCTGCCCACCGAGGAATTCGACCGCGTCTTCAAGACCAACCTGTACTCGCTGCTGTGGACGGCCCGGGCGGCGGTGCCGCACCTGGGCGCGGGTGCCTCGATCATCACCACGGCATCCATCCAGGCCTTCAACCCGTCCCCCGGGCTCATCGACTACGCCATGACCAAGGCGGCCCAGGTGGCCTTCACCAAGGCCCTGGCCCAGGAGCTCGGCCCCAAGGGGATCCGCGTCAACGCCGTGGCGCCCGGGCCCATCTGGACGCCGCTCATCCCCGCCACCGAGTGGCCGGACAAGCTGCCCAAGTTCGGCCAGGACACCCCGCTGCAGCGGGCCGGCCAGCCCGCAGAGCTGGCTCCGGCGTACGTCCTGCTGGCGTCCGATGCCGGCTCATACATGTCCGGGGCGGTGGTTCCCGTCACCGGCGGCAAGGGTCTCTAAATTTTTCGCGGCCACAATCAATTCCCAGCCAAGCAATTCCCCACCAAGCAGGAGGAACAGATGAGCCAGGACAACCAGCACGCAGCCCCCGAAGAGGAAGTTGGAGGCTACGGCACCCCCACCGCGGAACAGGAAGCCGGCGGCCAGCAGTTTGCCCAGCCCCGCGAAGAGGAGGACTTCGATGCCGCGGGCCTGAACCAGAACAGCCCCGAGGGGGAGACCTTCCAGACCGGCACGCCCAACCTCAGCCACTTCGCTGAGGAGGACCAGGACAGCTCGGGCGAACCCGGTGCCGGACGCTTTGGCGGCACGGACGACCAGCTGCACGCGGAGAGCGAGAGCAGCGTGGCCGGCTTCGATCCGGTCCCCGGTGAGTCGCCGCTGCCGCGTGACCCTGACGCGTCACCCGGAGCGGGCGCCGAGGACGGGGGCACCGCCGTGCCGTCGGCGGACGCTGAAATCGACGAGGGCAATGCTGATGACTCCGGTTCCGGGCAGTTCTCCTCGGAGCCGGAGCAGGAGGCTGCCGGCATTCCGGATGGCAGCGGGAACGACCTGCCGCAGGAAAAGTCGCCCAACGACGAGGACGAAACGTTCGACGCCGGCTAAAGGCAGCGGGACCCTTCGGAGGCAGCCCGGGAAGCAGCTAGCGCTTCTTGGGCTGCCTCTTCGCTGCGGCGTTGATGGCTGCCTTCGCGGCGGGCGGGAGGCCCTGTTGCTCGGTCTCGGGTTCGGCGGCGGTGCCGCGTGCCTTCGCGATGGCCTTCATGCCGTGGTAGATCACCAGGGCCGCGGCTGAACCGAGCGCGATGCCCGTGAACTTCAGGTCCCCTACGACCCAGGTGTAATCAGCGATGCCGATGATGAGGGACACCGCGGCCGTGGTCAGGTTCACCGGGTTGGAGAAGTTGACCTTGTTCTGGACCCAGATCTTGACGCCGAGGATGCCGATCATGCCGTACAGCATGGTGGCGGCGCCGCCCAGCACGCCGGGCGGAACGGTGGCGATCAGTTCACCGAACTTCGGCGAGAAGCTCAGCAGGATGGCGAAGGTGCCGGCCACCCAGTAGGCAGCCGTGGAGTAGACCTTGGTGGCGGCCATGACGCCGATGTTCTCCGCATAGGTGGTGGTGCCGGAGCCGCCGCCGAAGCCGGCGAGCACCGTGGCGGCACCATCGGCCATCAGCGCACGGCCGGAAACCCCGTCAAGGTTCATCCCGGTCATGGCGGACACCGACTTCACATGGCCGATGTTCTCCGCCACGAGGACCAGGACGACCGGAACGAACAGGCCCACCACACCGAGGTGGAACTCCGGGGTCTGGAAGTGCGGGAGGCCCACCCAGGCGGCGGCGTCCATCTTGGCGTAGTTCACTTCGCCGCGCATCATGGCGACCAAGTAGCCCACCACCACGCCCACCAGGATGCTGAGGCGGCCGAGGATCCCGCGGAACAGGACGCCCACCACGATGATGGTGGCCAGTGTGACAAGTGCCGTTACGGGGGCGGCATCGAAGTTGTTCTTGGCCGCCGGAGCGAGGTTGAGGCCGATCAGGGCGACGATGGCGCCGGTGACAATCGGGGGCATCAGCCGGTTAATCCAGCCGGCCCCGAACTTCTGCACGATCGCGCCGATCACCGCGAGCCCGGCCCCGGCGAGCACTACCCCGCCCAGCGCGCCGGGGATGCCGAACTGCTGCTGGGATGCCGTGATGGGCGCGATAAACGCGAAGCTCGAGCCAAGGTAGCTGGGAACGCGGCCCTGGGTGATCACAAGGAACAGCAGCGTGCCGATGCCGGAGAAGAAGAGGGTGGTGGCCGGCGGCATGCCAGTGATGATCGGCACCAGGAAGGTGGCGCCAAACATGGCCACAACGTGCTGCATCCCGACGCCGATGGTCAGCGGCCACGCGAGCCGTTCGCCGGGAGCCACCACCTCGCCCGGACGGACGGCCTTGCCGTTGCCGTGCAGCTTCCATTTGATTCCGAGCATGCTCATTGGCGGGGCCTTTCGGAGGGAAGTGTGCCCGCTCGCCGGGCTGGATCTTCAGGAGCAAGAATACCCCGCCGGACGCGGGCGCGAGAGAGCTTTCGAGCAGCACTCCGCGCGGTAAAACAGCAGCGTGCGCCATCGGGGAAGGGGCCCGCGGTGTGTTAAACGTCACGCCGGCTAATTGGCCGTTCCGGGAAGAGCGCGCCAGTGGATGCCGTTGGACCTAACGAATGCAACCAGTACTGCCCGACGCCGCACAGCGGGGCCGGCCGAGCGAAAGGGGCGCGAATGACCATCGCCCATGAAGAAGCAGTGATCGATTCCGCCGCCGTGGACGCCATCTTTGCCGAGGCCCGTACCGCCAACGCCTTCACCGGTGAGGTCAGCGAGCAGCAGGCGCGCGCCATCTACGAACTGACCAAGTTCGGTCCGACGGCCTTCAACTCCCAGCCGCTGCGCGTCACCTATGTGCGCTCCGAGGAGGCCCGCGCCAAGCTCGTGGCTGCGCTGTCCTCGGGCAACCGGGCCAAGACCGCGTCCGCACCTCTGGTGGCGATCCTCAGCTACGACACCGCGTGGCACGAGCAATGGGACAACTTCCTGCCCGGCTACAACGCCCCCAAGGCGATGTACGACGCCTCCCCGGACCTGGCAACGTCCACCGGCAACAACAACGCGCACCTGCAGGCCGGCTACTTCATCCTGGCCGTGCGCTCGCTCGGCTTCGCGGCAGGCCCGATGACCGGCGCGGACTTCTCCGTCATCGACGCGGAATTCTTCCCGGCCGGGGACCAGAAGAGCTTCCTGGTGGTGAACATCGGCCAGCCCGGCCCGGAGGCCTGGGGCGATGCGAAGCCCAAGTTCGCCTACGAAGACGTGGTCCGCACCGTCTAGTTGCAAGTCCCCGGACACGGAATGCCTCCGGCAATATGGGGGACATTCCGGAGGCATTCTGGACAGTATTTCTGCAGTTCAGAACTGCAAGGCATGCATCCGGGCCACTTCCAATATTAGTCCTGTTTGGACAGGTTTAGCCGGTCATTCTCCCCGGCAGCGCCTAGGAAATGACCCCGTCCACCAGGGCCTTCGCTTCGGCCTGGACCTGTTGGAGGTGGTCGGCACCCTTGAAGGATTCGGCG
Organism: Arthrobacter sp. NPDC057388; assembly: GCF_042668165.1. Lineage (NCBI taxonomy): Bacteria > Bacillati > Actinomycetota > Actinomycetes > Micrococcales > Micrococcaceae > Arthrobacter > Arthrobacter sp. NPDC057388. Next base: position 49,999 of record NZ_JBHVBL010000021.1, on the reverse strand, counting down.
TAGATCTTGTAGACGTCCTCGGTGCCCGACGGGCGGGCCGCGAACCACGCGTTCTCGGTGACCACCTTCAGCCCGCCGATCGAGGCGCCGTTGCCCGGAGCCTTGGTCAGCTTCGCGGTGATGGTCTCGCCGGCCAGCTCAGTGGCGGTGACATCCTCCGGGGACAGCTTGCCGAGGGCAGCCTTCTGGTCCCGGGTGGCGGCGGCGTCGATGCGCGCATAGACCGGGGCCCCGAACTGGTCTGTCAGCCCCTTGTAAAGCTGGGACGGCGACTTGCCGGTGACGGCGGTAATCTCCGAGGCCAGCAGCGCCAGCAGGATGCCGTCCTTGTCCGTGGTCCAGACGCTGCCGTCCCGTTTGTTGAACGAGGCGCCGGCCGATTCCTCGCCGCCGAAGGCACCTTCGCCCGAGAGCAGGCCCGGGACGAACCACTTGAAGCCCACGGGCACCTCCACGAGCTTGCGGCCCAGGCCGCCCGCCACGCGGTCAATGATGGAAGATGACACGAGGGTCTTGCCCACGACGGAGTTCGGGTTCCAGCCGCTGCGGTTGCGGTAGAGGTAGTCGATGGCCACCGCGAGGTAGTGGTTGGGGTTCATCAGGCCGCCGTCGGGGGTGACGATGCCGTGCCGGTCGGCGTCGGCGTCATTCCCGGTGGCGACGTCGTAGGCGGCGGACCCGTCGGCACCAACAGCCATACGGTTGATGAGGGATGCCATGGCCGAGGGGGAGGAGCAGTCCATCCGGATCTTCTCGTCCCAGTCGAGGGTCATGAAGGCCCACTGCGGGTCCACCGTGGGGTTCACCACCGTGAGGTTCAGCTGGTGGCGTTCGCCGATCTCGCCCCAGTAGTCCACGGATGCCCCGCCCATGGGGTCCGCGCCGATCCGGACCCCGGCGTCGCGGATGGCGTCCAGGTTCAGGACGGAGGGCAGGTCGTCCACGTAGCTGCTTAGGAAATCGAACTTCCCGGTGGTTTCGGTCTCGAGGGCCTGTGCCAGCGGAATCCGCTTCACGCCGCGGAGCCCGTTCTCCAGAAGCTCGTTGGCGCGGTTGGCGATCCAGCCTGTCGCGTCGGTGTCGGCGGGTCCGCCGTGCGGGGGGTTGTACTTGAATCCGCCGTCGGCAGGCGGGTTGTGGCTGGGCGTAACAACAATGCCGTCAGCCTGCGGGGCCCCGGCCGGGGCGTTGCGGTTGTAGGTAAGGATGGCGTGGCTGAGGGCCGGGGTGGGGGTGTAGCCATGCCGCGCGTCGATCAGGACCTTCACGCCGTTGGCGGCCAGCACCTCAAGGGCAGAGTTCTGCGCCGGCTCGCTCAGTCCGTGGGTGTCCTTGGCCAGGAACAGCGGGCCGGTGATGCCCTGTCCTGCGCGGTATTCCACAATCGCCTGCGTGATCGCCAGGATGTGCGCCTCATTGAAGGACGCCTTCAGGCTTGACCCGCGGTGCCCGGAGGTTCCGAATGCCACGCGCTGGCCGGGATCCCCCAGGTCAGGCTTGACGTCGTAGTACGCGTCGAGCAGTGCGGTCAGGTCGACAAGGTCTTGGGGTTGGGCAACTGTGCCCGCTCGGCTAGCCATGGCACCAGCATGCCAGACGACGGCAAAGGGCAACATCGAGTGTCCGGAATCCGGCCCCTGTGACGCAGAATGTCACGAATTTTGCCGGACTACTTGCTTTTAGCGGGCACAAAAACTGAGTAGTGCCGCAAAAGTACTTATATACCCGCCACCGGGGCGGCTGTTACGTTCAAACCGCAGGAACTCCCGGTGCCAGTTACGACGCCGGGCGTCCGGACCAGCGGAAACGTCCCGGAAGCCTGTGGCTGAATTTTGGCCGCGCAGTCCTGCGGCAGGAAATTCGGTCCGATTGGACCCGGTAATTCTGCCGGTCGTTTCGGCGCCGGTTCATTTACCGCCCGGTGATTTGGGCCGGTTGAATCAGGCCGGATTTTTGGAAGACGAGCAAGCAATGCAGAGGTGAACCATGGGGGCTGGAGATGCAGCATTTGAACGGACGAGGCTCGCCTCCGAGCGGATCGCGCGGCTGAAGCGCGACCTCGCCCCCACTGAGGCCGGAGCCCCAGACCGTGAAGGCCGCGGCGGTGCGCGCCACCGTGTCAGCGGCTCAGCTGGTACCGGGCCGTTTGTTGAAGGGAACGGCTCCCATCTCGTGGCCGAAAAGCTCGCCCAGTTGGGAGCCTACGGCTGGTTCCTCCTGCACGACGTTCACTGGCCGGGCCGCCCGCTGGCCCGGCTGGAACATGTCCTGGTAGGACCCGGCGGTGTGGTGGTGGTCAATGCCAAGAACTGGTCCGGCCACGTCGAGGTTGTGGATGGCACGCTCCTGCAGAACGGTCATGACCGGTTTCCTGCTGAGGAAACAGCGCTGGCGCAGGCAGGCGCGGTGGCTGCGGTCCTGCCGCCGCAACGGCGGAGGCTGGTCCGTTCCCTGATCTGCCTGACTGCACAGCCCGAACTGCAGGGCACCACCGGTTCGGGCATCGAGGTCCGGGGGATTGACTGCCTCGCGGCCGCTGTGGCCGGCCTGCCGGACGTGCTGGATGCGCCGGCGGTTCTGTTGCTGTACGCGCAGCTTGGGCAACTCCTCACCCGGCCGCAGGTCCCGGATACCGGCGCGGTCCGGAACCCGGGCTACCGGCCGGACGCCGGCGGTCCGTCCGCAGGTCGTCGTGTTCCGGCAGGTAACGGCGCGCGCCGCCCGGGCACGGCGGACCAGGCCCGGCGGCCGGTCCACAGCCGCCAGGTTCCGCCCCCTGACCGGTACCGCCGTGAGCAGCGGCCGGGCACCGTGCTGCGCGTTGTGGGCAGGTCCCTCGTTGCGGGCCTGGTTTCTGCGGCGTTGCTGGCCCCGCCCCTGTGGCTGGTGTGGGAGCTGCTCCCCAAGTGAGCCCGGGCCTTTGCCGCGGTGGCGGCGGTAATGTTCTGTTCAGGACCACATGAGGGGATTTCCATGACAGAGCAGCGTCCCGGATCCGGCGACGAGCCGGCGCCCGACACCCGCCAACAGCCGTCGTACGGCACCCAGGGCCCGGACATCCCGGCCCCGCCCGGGCAGCCGTACGGTGCCCAGCCGTACGGTGGCCAGCAGTATGGCGGGCAGCAGTATGGCGGCCAGCCGTATGGCGGGCAGTACGGCGACGCCGGCCAGCAGACCAGCCCTTATGGCCAGCAGTACGGCTACCAGTACGGTCAGCAATACGGGCAGCAGTACTCCAGCCCGTACGGCCAGCCGTCGTACTACGGCGGTATGCCCCAGCCGAAGGGCCTGAGCATTGCCAGCCTGTGCTGCGGCATCGCGGTCTACCTTGGCTTCGGAGTCTTCATCCTCCCGCAACTGGCCGCTGTGATCCTGGGGCACATGGCTATGCGGCGTGAACCGTCGGGCCGCGGCCTCGCCATTGCCGGCCTGGTGATGGGCTACCTCGGCCTTGTTCTCACTGTCCTCGCGATCGTGGGGCTCACTGTCCTGGCAAGCGTCGCCGGCACATCCGGCACCATCTGACCGGCTAGAACCCAATCTGGGCTGCGACCTGCAGGAGCAGGGCTTCCGAGCCGGGCCGGCCAATCAGCTGGATGCCCATCGGCAGCCCCGTTCCGGGGCTGCCGCCCGTCCAATGGACGGGAATGCTGATGGCCGGCAGGCCGCAGACGTTGACCATGGACGACCACGGTGCGAACTGGCACTGCCTGCGGTAGTCGCCGTCGGCGTCGCCTGCCCATTCGGACGCCGGCCACCGGCCGTCCCCGTGCCCCGACCCCGTGAACCAGCCCACGGGGCGCGGCGTCTGCGCCAGCGCCGGCGTCAGGACCACGTCCCAGGCCGAGTACTGGGCCAGCGTGTCGCGCTCAAACTGCCGCAGGAACGCCAGGCATTCGTTGAGCTTGGCAGCGCTGCGCTGCTGAGCCCGGCGCCGGAAGGTGCGCGTGAGCGGCGTCAGCAGGGCCTCGCGGTGCGGCGCGATCCGGGCCGACCCCACCCCGGCCGTCCATGCGGTGGTGAAGGCGTCCGGGTAGCGGTTGTCGTACCTGATCCCAGCCTCGACGACGTCGTGCCCGGCTCCGGTGAGCAGCCGGATGCCGGCGTCCAGTGCGTCCAGCGCCTCCCGGTCAGGCGTGAAGGGGAAGATTCCAGCCCACGGGCTGTCCATGCTGACGCCGATCCGCAGCGCGGCGGGTGTCCGGCTGACGGCATCCAAGTACATCCCGGAATCCGGAGCTCCCAAGCCGTTGGGGGCGAGGGCATCCAGCAGCAGGGCAGCGTCGGCGGCCGAGCGCGCCAGCGGTCCGGCCACCACCAGACCGGCAGGATCGCCGTTGCTTTCGCCCGCCGGGACAACACCCCGGCCGGGCTTCAGGCCCAGCAGGCCGCATGCCGCCGCAGGGATCCGGATCGAGCCGCCTCCGTCGGTCCCGGGCGCGAAGGGCACCAGCCCCGCCGCCACGGCGGCGGCACTGCCGCCGGAGGAACCGCCCGAGCTCCTGCTCAGGGCGTGAGGATTGCGCGACGGCGGAGCGATGCGGTTTTCGCTGTAGGCCGTCAGCCCGAATTCGGGCACCTGCGTCTTGCCCAGCGAGATCGCTCCGGCACCCCGGAGAACGGCCGCCAGGGCACCATCTGCCGGCGCCGGCCGCCGGTCCAGCGCGGCGCTGCCGTGGGTGGTGACCACGCCGGCAACATCGGTGAGGTCTTTGAAGGCGACGGGCATCCCGTGCAGCGGCGGGAGTTGCTGGTTCGGGCGATGCCGGGCGAACAGGGCATCGGCCGCGGCGGCCTCGGCCATGGCCCTGGGGCCGGTGACGGTGATGAAAGCCCCCAGCCTGGGGTTCGTTTCCTCGATGCGCGCCAGGAAGTGGGCCGTGACCTCGCGGGCGGAAAGTTCGCCGGAATGCAGCGCTGCCCGCAGCTGGATGGCCGGCAGGCGGTGGATGTCAGCCAGGCTCTGTGGGGCGGACACTGTGCTCCTTTGCTGTGCTCCTTTTTGAGCGGCTCGGGTTTGGGGCGGCTCGGGGCTTCGGATCAGCGTAACCTGTGCCGGCCGAAGGGTGCGGGCTGCTGTGCTGGCGATACGCTGGAGCTGAGAGCTTGAGACCTGGGGGCCTAAGACCCCCGGATCTTGAGACCTGACAGCTTGCAGCCGAGGAGAGGACTCCCATGAGCGACTTCGATACCGTCACCGTGAAGGACGTCCCGGCGGACGCCACCCTCCTGGACGTCCGGGAGGACTACGAATGGGCGGCCGGCCACGCCGAGGGCGCCCTGCACATCCCACTGGACCAGCTGCCCGGACGCCTGGATGACCTCGACCCGGACGAGGACCTGTACGTCATCTGCCGGACCGGCGGCCGCTCCTTCCGCGCGGCGCAGTGGCTGGTGGGGCAGGGCTACTCCGCAGTGAATGTGGCCGGCGGCATGGACCAGTGGCTGGAGTCCGGCAAGCCGCTGGTGTCCGATAACGGCCTCAAGCCCGTGGTGCTGTAGAGCCCTCCGTTTGACCTGGCCCTTCCCATACCCGTAAAGGAATATCCATGCCCGCCGCCCGCCGCACCTACACCTTCCTCGGCCCCGAAGGCACCTTTACGGAAGCGGCGCTCATGCAGGTACCGGATGCAGCCGAAGCGGTGCGCATCCCGTCCTCCAACGTCAACGCGGCGCTGGACAAGGTCAGGGACGGCTCCGTGGATGCTGCCATGGTGCCCATCGAGAACTCCGTGGAGGGCGGCGTCACGGCCACCCTGGACGCCATCGCCACCGGACAGGAACTGCGGATCATCCGGGAAGCCCTTGTGCCCATCAGCTTCGTGCTGGTGGCGAGGCCCGGCGTCGAGCTGTCACGGATCCGCCGGATCTCAACCCACGGGCACGCCTGGGCGCAGTGCCGGCTGTGGGTGGACCAGAACATCCCTGGTGCGGAATACATCCCCGGTTCCTCGACGGCGGCTGCGGCGATGGGGCTGCTGGAGGATGACCCGCACTATGATGCAGCCATCTGCGCACCGATAGTCGCCGCGGAGCAGCCCGGGCTGCACGTGCTGGCAGAAAACATCGGCGACAACCCCGGAGCCGTGACCCGCTTCATCCTGGTCAGCCGGCCGGGCGTTCTGCCGGAGCGGACCGGCGCGGACAAGACAACTGTGGTGGTGCCGCTTCCCGAGGACCGGCCCGGCGCCCTGATGGAGATCCTGGACCAGTTCGCCACCCGCGGCGTCAACCTGAGCCGGATCGAATCCCGGCCCACCGGGCAGTACCTGGGGCACTACTTCTTCAGCATTGACGCCGACGGGCATGTGGGCGATGCGCGGGTGGCCGACGCCCTGGCCGGCCTCCACCGCATCAGCCCTGCCACACGGTTCCTGGGGTCCTACGGCCGGGCAGATGCGCAAGCGCCCGTAGTGCCGGCGCATACGTCCGACGAGGCATTCCAGGCCGCGCATTCATGGGTGGCACGGATTCTCGCCGGCGAATCCACGGGCTCGCAGGCGCCCGTGGGCGCTTCGCCGTCAGCGTAGATAAATGCAATTCGGGGCACTTCCCTGCCCCTGCCGGTGTGCGTATGCTTGCTTGATCAACAAAGGGATGGCCCCAACGAGAGGAGCGGGTCATGTCGGACAAGAATGACAATGACGGACAGGGAATGATCGTCAATCCCAAGCCCACAGCTGAAAACCAGGACTGGGAAGGGGACGAGGCCGACCGTGCGGACCGCCTTCGCTTCGAAGAGGAGCAGGCGATGATCCGCGAACAGTCCGAAGCCCGGGCAGCTGCCAAGGCTGCAGCCGAGTCAGCCAAGCACGCCGACTCCGCAAAATCAGCCTAAGCCCGCGCTGTTTCTTCCCTGACCCGTACCAGCAGTGATCTGGGCTCCACCTGAACCGTCACCTTGGTGGCGTCACCGGACGTGTCGCCGTCGAGCTGCGTGGGCATGGGCTCGGGACACTTGATGACCACCTTGCCGGAGCGGTAGACGCTCATGACGGGAAGGTGCCGCTTGTGCTTGAACAGGATCTTGGCGTACATGGCCAGCCAGCCCACGGCACTGCGGGGGCTCATGACCACCACATCCAGCATGCCGTCGTCGATCATGGCCTGCGGAATGAAGTCGATGCCGCCCGGAACCAGGCCGCAGTTGGCAAACAGGACACTGCGGATTTTCCTGGACTGGTCCGGCTGGTCGTCCAGCGAGATGGCCACCTTTTTCCTGCGCCCGGGAAGGTGGCGGACGCCGGCCTCCGTATAGGCAAGCCAGCCGACGGCGCGCTTAAGGTCATCGTTTGTGTCGCCCACCACCTCGGCGTCCATGCCGATGCCGGCGATGACGAGGAACGAGTGGCTCGAGGAATGGCCGGTGAGCGAGTTCTCAATCTCCATCCGGGCCGTGTCGATGAACCGCTGGTGGCCAAACAGCGCGGTCTGGATGTTGCCGTACAGGTCGTAGACGTCCAGGTCCACGTTGCGGGCCAGCAGGTTGCCGGTGCCGAGGGGAATCAGTCCCATTGCCACCCCGGTGTGCGCCAGGGCCTCGGCCGCCACCCGTACCGTACCGTCGCCGCCGCCCACCAGAACGACGTCGGCCCCGTATTCCAGCGCCGCCCGCACCTGCGAGTGGCCAGGGTCTTCCGGTGTCGTTTCGAAGAACCGCGGTTCCTCCCAGCCGGCGGCGAGGCAGGCGCGCTGGATGATGGCGCGGGCTTCGTCGGCCTTGGCCTTGATGGGGTTGAGGATGACGGCGACGCGCTGCTGTTCCAGCCCGTGTTCATGGGCCTCTTCGCGCACGGCGCTGCGGATGTGCAGGGCCTTCAGCTTGCGCACGCCCCACCAGCTGGAGACGGCGAAGGCCAGGGCTGCAGCGATCAGGACGTAAAGAAGCAGGTCGCTCATGGTGCTCCAACACTATCCCGCCCGGAGTGTCCCGCAGATTCGATACCCTTGTCTGGTGATCGACGTAAAAGACCTCAGCGAAAACCCGGACAAGTTCCGCGCCAGCCAGCGCGCCCGCGGTGCGGACGAAACCCTGGTGGACGCGATCATCGACGCCGACGCCGCGCGCCGCACGGCACTGATCAGCTTCGAAAACCTCCGCGCGGAACAGAACGTGTTCGGCAAGAAGGTGGCCCAGGCCAAGGGCGAGGAAAAGCAGGCGCTGCTGGCAGAGGTCCGCGAACTGGCGGGTGCCGTGAAGGCCGCCTCCGCGGAGGCCGACGCCGCCCAGGCCAAGCAGGAAGAACTGCTCCGCACCATTCCCAACCTCATTGAAGAGGGCGTGCCGGCAGGCGGCGAGGACGACTACGTCGTGGTCAAGACCGTGGGCACGCCCCGCGAGTTCCCGGACTTCGAACCCCGCGACCACCTGGAGATCGGCGAGCTGATCGGCGCGATCGACATGGAGCGTGGAGCCAAGGTCTCCGGCGCGCGCTTCTACTTCCTCCGCGGAGTGGGTGCCCGGCTGGAGATGGCCCTGCTGCAGATGGCCATGGACCAGGCCATCGAGGCCGGCTTCATCCCCATGATCACCCCCACTCTCGTGCGCCCCGAGACCATGCAGGGCACCGGATTCGATGTAAAGCACGACGCCGAGATCTACCGCCTCGCCGAGGACGACCTCTACCTTGTGGGCACCTCGGAGGTGCCGCTGGCCGGGTACCACGCGGACGAGATCCTGGACCTCTCCGCCGGACCCATCCGGTTCGCCGGGCAAAGCTCCTGCTACCGCCGCGAGGCCGGCTCGCACGGCAAGGACACCCGCGGGATCATCCGCGTCCACCAGTTCAACAAGGTGGAGATGTTCATCTACACCACGGTTGAGGAAGCCGCGGCCGAGCATGAGCGCCTGCTGGCGTGGGAAGAGCAGATGCTGGCCAAGTGCGAGCTCCCTTACCGCGTGATCGACACCGCTGCCGGCGACCTCGGCATGTCCGCCGCCCGCAAGTTCGACTGCGAAGCCTGGGTCCCCACCCAGGGCGCGTACCGCGAACTGACCTCCACGTCCAACTGCACCACCTTCCAGGCCCGCCGCCTCAACATCCGGGAGCGCGTGTTCACGGAGGACGGCACCCCCAAGGGCACCCGCGCCGTGGCCACGCTCAACGGGACGCTGGCAACCACACGCTGGATCGTGGCCCTCCTGGAGCACCACCAGAACGCCGACGGCTCGGTCAACGTGCCCGCGGCCCTGCAGAAATACCTCGGCGGGCTCCAGGTCCTCCCGGTTCTCTAGACCCATTTCCGCACAGCGCCCCTTTTTCGTGCAGCGGGTAAATACTCACACCGGGGACAACCTGTGAATATTTACCCGCTGTTCACGCGCTGCTGTGGTCTGCGTCCTAGCTGGTGTCAGGGGCATCTGCTCTACTAGGAACCATGACAACACTGACTGAATCCTCAGCCGCTGGCATCGAAGACCAGCAAGAAGCACAACAGAAACTCATGATCGCCCTCGATGTTGACGGCACACTCGTTGACCACGACGGCCACATGTCCGCTCCCGTCCGCGAGGCCGCCCAGGCAGTGGTCGCGGCCGGGCACGAGGTCATGATCGCCACCGGACGTTCGCTTAACGCAACGCTTCCCATCATCGAGCAGATCGGCCTGGACCGCGGCTATGCCGTCTGCTGCAACGGCGGCGTGACGCTGCGCCTGGATCCAGGATTACCCAACGGCTACGACATCATCCACAAGGCCACGTTCGATCCCGGTCCCGCGCTCCGCGCCCTGCGCAAGCGCCTGCCGGCAGCGAAGTATGCCCTGGAGGACGAGGACGGGAACTTCCTGTCCACGGAGCGTTTCCAGGACGCGAGCTTCGGGGTCGAGGCCATCGGCGTGGATTTCCAGACCATGCTTGAGGCGACGGCCGTCCGCGTCGTGGTCTTCAGCGCGGAGAACACCCCGGAGGAGTTCAACGAGGCGATCGAGCACATTGGCCTTGCCGGGGTGACCTATTCCGTCGGCTGGACCGCGTGGCTGGATATCGCAGCGGCCGGCGTCACCAAGGCCAGCGCGCTGGAAAGCCTGCGCAGCCGCCTCGGCGTTGATTCTGCCGCCACGCTTGCCATCGGTGATGGCCGCAACGACATCGAGATGCTCGCCTGGGCAGGCCGCGGCGTGGCCATGGGACAGGCTCCGGAGGAAGTGGTCGCCGCCGCGGACGAGGTCACCAAGTCGGTTTACGACGACGGCGCCGCCCACGTGCTGCGCGGCCTCCTGTAGGGCGCCACGTAAGGCGGGCCTAGCGCACGTCGAGAATCAGCGACAGCAGCCGGGCCGCTGCCGGCCGGGCTGCGTGCTCCTCGTTCCACTGCGACCTCGCCACGGCCTTGCTGACGGCCTGGGAGGTGATGCCGAGTTCAGCGGCCACGGTCTTCTGCTGGCCGCGCACCCCGGGGGTCATCAGGTCGAGCACGCGCCATTCGGCTTCGCTCCGGTCCCGGACTATGTGGCCCAGCAGGCGGAGCACGGATTCGGATTCGGCCGCCACATCCGCCAGGGGACCCTCGACGGCCACGGGGATGCGTTCTTTGCTGCTGCGGAGGCGGTCCACGGCACGGCGGGCGTAGACCAGGCCGTGCCCGCTGGCGTCCTTGATCTGGTTCGGCAGCGGCTCGTTGACGGGACCCACGCCGATCCCCACGTACCAGCTGCCGCAACGGAGCGCGATCAGGGCGGCATCCACCGCCTGGTGGGGGCACTCGACGATGCCCTGCACCTCGTCCTCGACGGAGCGGTCAAAATCCAGGCGCGCCGGGATGTGCCGCAGGTCCTTGAGGAGATGCGGGACCCGGTCGCCGTCGCGCCGGCTGTCTGTTTGATTGATAGTCAGCGTGAACATTGGTCATCAGACTACCCGGTGGTAGCTGCGAGGCAAGCAGCGGGCTGACGGCACGTTACGCATCTGACTGCCGGTTCGCGGGTTAAAGAACGACGGCGGCGGGCAAGGTTCCTGACGAACCCCGCCTACCGCCGTCGAAGGTTAACCGCTGCGCGTTAGTGCGCTGCGGGCACGTAACGCTTGATGGACGCCTCAAGTTCGGCTTCGGCGGCTGCGCGGTCGGCCCAGCCTTCGGCCTTGACCCACTTGCCGGGCTCCAGGTCCTTGTAGCGGGTGAAGAAGTGCTCGATTTCCTTGATCAGGAATTCGTTGACGTCGCTGACTTCCTGGATGTGGTCAAACCGCGGGTCGGCCGGGACGCAGAGGACCTTGGCGTCTCCGCCGCCGTCGTCGGTCATGTTGAAGACGCCGATAGGACGGGCTTCGACGATGACGCCCGGCAGGAGGTCGAAGTCCTGCAGGAGCACCAGTGCGTCCAGCGGGTCGCCGTCTTCGCCGAGGGTGTTCTCGAAGAAGCCGTAGTGGGTGGGGTACTGCATGGAGGTGAAGAGGACACGGTCCAGGCGGACGCGGCCGGTCTCGTGGTCGACTTCGTACTTGACGCGCGATCCCTTGGGGATCTCGATGGTCACGTCATGCTTCATGGAATGCTCCTCGACGATTGCTTGGTGTTCGCGGCACACGCGATGACCAGCCAAAAATGGGCTGCCGGTGCCGCCGACTACTATTGAGGATATAGCGAGAGGCCCAGGTTTCAGGAACTAATGGGGTAATTTCAGGACTTTGAGGACCAGCAGTATGAGCGGCACCAGGGGCACGGCGAGGGGCCGCGGCGGGCATTCCCGGGGTAAGAATTCCACCGGCCGAAATTCCAAAGGCCGAAGTTCCACGGGGCACCTATTCGCATCCACACTTGCCAAACTGGTCCGGACCTGGCCCACCCTCCTGCTCACAGTGCTTCTCCTGGTGCTGGCACTTCCCGCCGGGATGCTCATTGCGCCCGCGTTCACCGGCTCCGCCCAGTCCACGGCCCAGCCGGCCCGGACCCCCGCCTGGCAACTGGTCCCGGACCGCCTGTCCGTGCCGCAGGGCATTGATCCGCTCAGCACCGCTGCGCCGGTCCCCGTTCCCGCCGAGGTGGCGGCCCGGCTGGACCCCGTGCTCAAGACCGACGGCGGCGGCACCTTCACGGCCGTGGTCCAGGACGCCGCCACGGGCAAGGTCCTGTACGACAGGGACGGCACGGCCAACCGGATCCCGGCCTCCAACATGAAGCTCCTCACCGCAGTGGCCGCGCTGCGCGGGATCGGCCCGGAGGAGCGGTTCAGCACCAAGGCCCTCGCCGTGCCGGCTGCTGCAACGCCCGGTGCCGCAACACCCGGTGCCGCAACGCCGGCTGGCGCAACGCGGTCGGTGGTGCTGGTCGGCGGCGGCGACGTGCTCCTCGGCGCCGGCGAATCCGCCGAGGACAGGATCCTGGGCCATGCCGGGCTTGCCACGCTGGCCAAGCAGACTGTGGACTCACTGCGGAAGGGCGGCTTCAAAGGACAGATCCAGGTGCTGGTGAATGACTCCTTATTCACCGGCTCCGCGCTGAACCCGGCCTGGAGCCCGGATGACGTTGCGGCCGGAGAGACGGCCCCGCTGTTTCCGCTGGCCCTGAATTCAGCACGTTTTGATCCGGCCGACACCACGGCAGCCCGGCCGCAGGACTCCGCCCTGGCCGCGGGGGAGGCGTTTGCCGCCGGACTCAAAGCGGCCGGTGCCGCCGCGGGCGTCACTGTTGCCCCCGCCGTCGTACGCCTTGACGGAAAACCCGCGGCGGACGCGAAAGTCCTCGCCGAAGTGCAGTCCGCGACCGTCAGCCAGCAGGTGGACCTCATGCTCCAGACGTCGGACAACTACCTTGCCGAAACCCTGGGGCGCATGACCGCCGTGGCGGCCGGCCAGCCGGGAACCAACAGCTCTGCCCGGGCGGCCGTGCTCAACGAGCTCGCGGGCCTGGGGATCCCCACGGATGGAATGGTCGCGGCGGACGTTTCGGGCCTTGCCCTGGACAACCAGGTATCCGCCCGGCAGTTCGCGGAGGTGGTGCGCGCCATTACCAACGGCAAGGACACCCGGCTTCGGGCGGCGCTGGCGGGATTCCCGGTGGCAGGGCTGACGGGCACGCTCGGTGACAGATACATTGACGAATCCACAGCCGAGGGCGCCGGCCTGGTGCGGGCCAAAACGGGAACCCTCAACACCGTCATTGCCCTCAGCGGGTATGTGGTGGACGCCGACGGCAGGCTGCTGGTGTTCTCCTTCATCGGCAACGGCCTGACGCCGGGAACAGGGGGCAACAAGCCGGCCCTCGACACGGCGGCCACGGCGCTGGCCGGCTGCGGCTGCAGCTAGTTCGCCGGTCAGCGAACTTAAGGCGCGCTGGACTGCACTTATGTTCTGATGGAGCGTATGGAGTCCACTGCAAGCCAGTCATCCGCCGCCGCAAGCCAGTCCTCAGCCCAGGCCCTCATCAACTGGGACCTTGCCGCCTCCGCCGCCGCACGGCTGGCTCCGCCGGGTCCGCAGCTGACAGCTGCCGAGATCGGGGACGCCGTCTCCCAGCTGCGTGCGCTGGCGGATGCTTCCGTTCCGCACGTGCACCAGATCACCGGGCTGGAAGCCGCCCGCGATCTCCGGGACTCGTCCGTCCTGGTAGTGGACCGTGCCTCCTGGGCGAAAGCCAATACGCAGAGCTTTGCCGTGATGCTCAAGCCCGCCATCGAGAAGATGCTGGAGAACCGCCGCGGCACGGTCAGCCCCGGCGCCGCCGCCGTGAGCGGTGCGGTCACTGGCAGCCAGCTTGGGGCTGTGCTGGCTTTCCTCTCGAGCAAGGTCCTGGGCCAATACGATCCGTTTGCCGCCCTGGCCGAAGGTTCGCAGGCGCCATCGGGCGGGCGTCTGCTGCTCGTCGCGCCCAACATCATCTCCGTTGAGCGCGAACTCAACGTGGACCCCACGGATTTCCGGCTCTGGGTGTGCCTGCACGAGCAGACGCACCGCGTGCAGTTCGCCGCCGCACCCTGGCTCCGGCACCACATGCTGAACGAGATCGACAACCTCAGCGGGCACCTGCTGGGCAACGTCGACTCCCTGATGGAACGCGCCTCGGCGGCGGCCCGCTCGCTGAAGGACCGGGCCGTGTCCGGTTCGGCTCCCGGGCGCGGCGCCATCCTCGACCTCCTGCAGGACCCGGAGGAAAAGGCGTCCCTGTCCCACCTCACCGCTGTCATGAGCCTGCTCGAAGGCCACGCCAATGTGGTGATGGACGCTGTGGACGCCAGCATCGTCCCGTCCGTGAAGACCATCCGCCAGCGCTTCAATGCCCGCGGCAAGGACCGCGGAGTCATCGAGAAATTCATCCGGAGCCTGCTGGGCCTCGACGCCAAGATGAAGCAATACAGCGACGGCGCCAAGTTTGTCCGCGCCGTGGTGGACGTGGCCGGCATGGAAGGCTTCAACCGCGTTTGGGAAGCACCGGCGAACCTGCCCACCGAAGAGGAAATCCACAACGCCAGGATCTGGCTCGACAGGATGGGTTTCTAGGTTTCCGTGCAGCACCTTCCAAACACTGCGGGCAGCGGCACTGTCTCCGGCGGTTCTGCGCCCCGTTCTGCGCCCGACGGTTCCGTGCCTGTCCGCAGCGGGCGCCGGCGTCCGGGCCGGCTGGCGCCGGTGCTCGGCACGGCACGCAAAATGCTGCAGGACGCCCTGTCTGCGGCCGGCTACCCCGAACGGGTCCTGGTGGCCTGCAGCGGTGGCCCGGATTCCCTGGCGCTGGCGGCCGTAGCCGCCTACTTCGCCCGGCGCGGACACGTGGACGGCCGCCCGGTGACGGTGGGTGCCGTGGTGGTGGACCACCAGCTGCAGGCCGGTTCCGCCGACGTCGCAGCGAGGACAGCTGAAACCCTCCGGGAGCTGGGCCTGGATCCGGTGCAGATCCGCACGGTCGACGTCGCCGCCACCGGCTTCGGACCGGAAGCTGCCGCCCGTGACGCCCGCCATGCCGCGCTCGAGGCGGCGGCGGGGGAGTGGGGCGCCGGTGCGATCCTCCTCGGGCACACGCTCGACGACCAGGCGGAGCAGGTGATGCTGGGCCTGGCCCGCGGCTCCGGGACGCGCTCTCTTGCGGGCATGCGCCCGGCCCGGGGGCAGCTGCTCCGGCCGTTCCTCGGACTGCGCAGGTCAGAAACCCTGGAGATTTGCCGCGCGGAGGAGCTTGATCCGTGGCACGACCCCAGCAATGCCGACCCTGCCTTCGCCCGTTCCCGGACCAGGGCGGAGGTCATGCCGGTCCTGGAGGAGAAGCTCGGTCCGGGCGTGGCCGAATCCCTCGCGCGCACGGCGGCCATCCTGCAGCTGGATGCCGACTATCTGGAGGACGTGGCCAACAGCACTTACGCGTCGCTCGTTGAGCACGACGGACCGGACACCAGCCTCCCGGAGGCGGCCCTGGCGGCCCTGGCCCCGGCCATCCGGTTCCGGGTGATCGCCAAGGCCGCTGCCGGCGTCGGCGGCCAACAGCCCAGTTACCAGCGCCTTTTGGCGGCGGAAGCACTGCTGCGGCGGAAGGGCTCGGCCGGCCCGGTGGAACTGCCCGGCGGCGTCAGCGTGTACCGGCTCTCGCTTGCCGAGCTGCAGGAGCAGGACCGCGCCCACGGGCGGAACGGGCCGGAAGGCGTTCCCCGCGAGGCTTCCCGCTGTGGGAAGCTTGTATTCCGGCTTAATAAACCGTCCCGCAAATAGTCGCACCCGCATCTACACAGGAGCAATTGGTGGATTCATCCGACGTCCAGGCAGACCTCAAGCACGTTCTCTACACCAAGGAACAGATCCAGCAGCGCATCACCGAGCTCGCGGCCGAGATTGACAAGGACTACGAGGGCCGGGAGATCCTGATCGTGGGCGTGCTCAAGGGCGCCGTCATGGTCATGGCCGACCTCGCGCGGGCGCTGCATTCGCACATCTCCATGGACTGGATGGCGGTGTCCTCCTACGGCTCCGGCACGCAGTCCTCCGGCGTGGTCCGCATCCTGAAGGACCTCGACACGGACCTGATGGGCAAGGACGTGCTCATCGTCGAGGACATCATCGACTCCGGCCTCACCCTGTCCTGGCTGAAGACCAACCTCGAATCGCGCGGCACGGCGTCGGTTGAGGTCTGCACCGCCTTCCGCAAGCCGACCGCGGCCAAGGTGGACATCGACGTCAAGTACGTCGGCTTCGACATTCCCAACGAGTTCGTGGTGGGCTACGGCCTGGACTACGCCGAAAAGTACCGCAACCTGGACTTCGTGGGCACCCTCGCCCCGCACGTCTACGAGTAAACGCTTCTCCTGACTGGCTTTGCCGATGCGGGGCGCGCATTTTTGCTCCGCTTTCGCTGACCGCGCCGCCGTGGAGCCCTGGGAACCCGGGCCCGACGGCGGCGCGCGCCGCTTAAGGGGCGCAGAAACGGACGCATTTCCGGCCCCACCAGCCACTACGCCCTGAGGGAACTTTTGTATTACACCGTGCGTGATTTACTCCGGACGGTGTATAGCTAGAAGCGACGCAGCACCACACGCGCGCAGTCCTCGCGGCGTGCAGCACTACCAGGAGGGACGGGGCCAGCCCCCGAACAGATGAAAGCTAAGAGTTTCTTCAAGGGCCCGGGCATTTGGATCATTGTTGTGGTCGGCATGCTCCTGCTGGCCTTTGCAACGTTGGCTCCGGGCGGCTCGACGCGCATCGACACGCAGCCGGGCCTCGAGCTCCTCGCCCAGCCGGGCAAGGTGGAACAGGCCAAGATCTTCGACGGCGAAAACCGCGTCGACCTGGTGCTGAAAGACAACCTCGTCATCGACGGCCAGGACAAGGGCAAGAACGTCCAGTTCTTCTTCGTGAATGACCGCGGCCCGGACGTCGTTAAAGCCGTGACCGCTGCCAACCCCTCCAAGGGCTACACGGACCAGCCGGTGGAGAGCAACTGGCTCTCGGGACTCTTCTCGCTGCTGGTGCCTGTGCTGCTGCTCGGCGTCCTGTTCTGGTTCCTGCTCTCCCGTATGCAGGGCGGCGGCTCCAAGGTCATGCAGTTCGGCAAGTCCAAGGCCAAGATGGTCAGCAAGGACATGCCCCAGGTGACGTTCGCGGACGTGGCCGGCGCGGACGAAGCCGTTGAGGAACTCCAGGAAATCAAGGAGTTCCTGCAGGAGCCTTCCAAGTTCCAGGCTGTGGGCGCCAAGATCCCCAAGGGCGTGCTGCTGTACGGCCCTCCGGGCACCGGCAAGACCCTCCTGGCCCGCGCCGTCGCAGGTGAGGCCGGCGTGCCGTTCTTCTCCATCTCCGGCTCGGACTTCGTGGAAATGTTCGTCGGTGTTGGTGCTTCCCGCGTCCGCGACCTCTTCGAGCAGGCGAAGTCCAACTCGCCCGCCATCATCTTTGTCGACGAAATCGACGCCGTCGGCCGCCACCGCGGTGCCGGCGTGGGCGGCGGCAACGACGAACGCGAACAGACCCTCAACCAGCTCCTGGTTGAAATGGACGGCTTCGACGTCAAGACCAACGTCATCCTGATCGCGGCCACCAACCGGCCCGACGTTCTGGACCCGGCACTGCTGCGTCCGGGCCGCTTCGACCGCCAGGTCTCCGTGGAAGCCCCGGACCTGATCGGCCGCGACCAGATCCTCCAGGTCCACGCCAAGGGCAAGCCGATGGCGTCCAACGTGGACCTCAAGGCCGTGGCCAAGAAGACCCCGGGCTACACCGGTGCAGACCTGGCCAACGTCCTCAACGAGGCCGCGCTGCTGACCGCCCGCTCCAACGCCAATCTCATCGACGACCGCGCCCTGGACGAGGCCATTGACCGCGTCATGGCCGGCCCGCAGAAGCGCAGCCGCGTCATGAAGGAGCACGAGCGCAAGATCACCGCGTACCACGAAGGCGGCCACGCCCTCGTGGCCGCGGCGCTGCGGAACTCCGCCCCGGTCACCAAGATCACCATCCTGCCCCGCGGCCGGGCCCTGGGCTACACCATGGTGGTCCCGGAGAACGACAAGTACTCCGTCACCCGGAACGAACTGCTGGACCAGATGGCCTACGCCATGGGCGGCCGCGTGGCCGAGGAAATCGTCTTCCACGACCCGTCCACCGGTGCCTCCAACGACATCGAAAAGGCCACCTCCACGGCCCGCCAGATGGTCACCCAGTACGGCATGAGCGAGCGCGTGGGTGCCGTGCGCCTGGGCCAGGGCGGGGGCGAGCCCTTCCTGGGCCGCGACGCCAGCCACGAACGGAACTACTCCGACCAGATCGCCTACATCGTTGATGAAGAGGTCCGCCGCCTGATCGACCAGGCCCATGACGAGGCCTACGCCATCCTCACCGAAAACCGGGACGTCCTGGACCGCCTGGCGCTGGAACTGCTGGAACGCGAAACCCTGAACCAGGCCGAAATCGCCGACGTCTTCCGTGACATCCGCAAGCGCGACTTCCGCGAGGTTTGGCTGTCCAAGGAAACCCGCCCGGTGTCCATGGCCGGTCCGGTGGAAACCCCGCAGGAACGCGCCGAACGCGAGGCCCAGGAAGAGGCCACGGAAGCCCGGCTCGAGGAACCGCTGGACGCGATTCCGCCGCACCCGCAGGGCGTACCGGAGGACGCTTCCTTCCAGGGCGGAGTAACGGAATCCGGTCCGGACGGCCACCACGGCTAAGCTTTTTGGTGTGACTCACTTCGACGACGACGACATCACCGCCATCGCCGGCCATTCGGCGGTGGACGGATCGCACGGCCACCACAAGGTGGACAGGCCCCGGATTGAAGCAGCCGTGCGGGAAATCCTGCTGGCGATCGGGGAGGACCCGGACCGCGGCGGGCTGCAGGACACGCCCAAGCGCGTGGCCAAGGCCTACGCCGAGGTGTTTGCCGGCCTGCACCAGGATCCGGGCAGCGTGCTCGGAACCACCTTCGACCTCGACCACGAGGAACTCGTGCTGGTGAAGGACATCCCGTTCTACTCCACCTGCGAGCACCACCTGGTGCCGTTCCACGGCGTTGCGCACGTGGGCTACATCCCCTCGCACGACGGCAGGGTGACGGGCCTGAGCAAGCTGGCACGCCTGGTGGACATCTACGCCCGCCGCCCGCAGGTGCAGGAACGCCTCACCACCCAGATTGTTGAAGCACTGGTCACACACCTCAAGCCGCGCGGAGCCATCGCCGTGGTGGAATGCGAGCACATGTGCATGTCCATGCGCGGCATCCGCAAGCCCGGAGCCAAAACCGTCACAAGCGCGGTTCGCGGGCAACTTCATGACCCGGCCACCCGTGCCGAAGCCATGAGCCTCATACTCGGAAGGTAAAAAACAGACTATGGATTCCCTAGCTGCAGCACCTGGAACCGGCCCCGCAACATCACCGCTGCCCGTCCTGCGCAAACCGCGGCCGGCAGCCAAGTTCGACGACCTGCCCACAGACCGCACGCTCGTCATGGGCATCCTTAACGTCACCCCGGATTCGTTCAGCGACGGCGGCAAGCACGCGACGGCGGACAGCGCCATCGCCGCCGGGCTCCGGATGTTCTACGCCGGGGCCGACATCATCGACGTCGGCGGGGAATCCACCCGCCCCGGCGCTGAGGAGGTCAGCCCGGAGGAAGAGCAGCGGCGGGTGGTGCCCGTCATTGAAGCCCTCGTGAAGGCCGGCGCGCTGGTCAGCATCGACACCACCCACGTCGCCACCGCAGAGGCCGCCCTGAATGCGGGAGCGGCGATCATCAATGACATCTCCGGCCTGAGCATCGAACCCGGCATGGCCGAGCTCGTGGCGA
Source organism: Arthrobacter sp. NPDC057388 (assembly GCF_042668165.1). Classification (NCBI taxonomy): domain Bacteria; kingdom Bacillati; phylum Actinomycetota; class Actinomycetes; order Micrococcales; family Micrococcaceae; genus Arthrobacter; species Arthrobacter sp. NPDC057388. The sequence goes on along the minus strand of NZ_JBHVBL010000021.1, from coordinate 30,304 downwards.
AGACGAAGGTGCCATATGTCCTGACCCACCGGCGCGGGGATGCCAAGACCATGACCTCCCTGACGGAGTACGACGACGTCGCGGACGACGTCGTCTCCGAACTCAATGGCGTGCGCGACAAGCTCTACGCTGCCGGGGTCCTGCCGGAGCAGATCATCGTCGACCCGGGCATCGGGTTCTCGAAGACTGATGTGCAGAACTGGGAACTGCTGCGGAACCTTGACCGGCTCGACGCCATGGGCCACAAGGTGCTGGTGGGCGCGTCCCGGAAGCGCTTCCTGGGAAGCCTGCTGGCTGTTGCCGGCAAGGCTGCGCTCCCGGAGGAGCGTGACGCCGCCACCGCCGCGATCACCGCCATCAGTGCCGCCCGCGGCGCCTGGGCCGTGCGCGTGCACGACGTCGGACCCAGCCTTGACGCCGTCAAGGTGGCTGCCCGCATGGCCGCCCCGGACTACGGCCGCTGACCAGGAAAGGCCAAGCAGAACAGCCATGGACAGGATCTCGCTGACCGGTGTCACCGCCACCGGCTACCACGGGGTGTTCGATTTTGAGCGCCGCGAAGGCCAGCCGTTTGTTGTCGACGCCGTGCTGCACCTGGATTTCAGCCAGGCCGCGGAATCGGACGACGTCCGCGACACCGCCCACTACGGCGAGGTGGCCGGACGCATCACCGACTGGATCACCGGCGAGCCCCTGAACCTGATCGAGGCGCTGGCGGTGCGGATGGCAGACGGCCTGCTCAAGGAATTCGCAATCCAGGCCGTGGAGATCACCGTGCACAAACCGAAGGCACCCATCGAGGTTCCCTTCGGCGACGTCGCCGTCAGCGTATACCGGGAGCGGACATGAACCCGGCACCCGCACTGCATGAAAAGCCCGTGCACGAGGCACCGGCCAAAACCGGCTACACGCGGGCGGTGCTGGCGCTGGGCAGCAACCTCGGTGCCCGGAACGAGACCCTGTCCGAGGCAGTGGCCGACCTCGTGGACCGCCCGGAGGTACGGCTCCTGGCCGTGTCACCCATCGTGCAGACCAAGGCCGTCGGCGGACCCGCCGGGCAGCCGGACTTCCTCAACATGGTGATCTCGGTGGAAACCTCGCTGGAACCGCTCGAGCTCCTCAGGCACTGCCAGTCGGTGGAGAACAAGCACCACCGCGTCCGTGAGGTGCACTGGGGCCCGCGCACGCTGGACGTGGACGTCGTCGTATTTGGCGACCTCACGAGCGACGATCCGGTGCTGACCCTGCCCCACCCGTTCGCCGCGCAGCGCGCATTCGTGCTCTACCCGTGGGCCCAGATGGACCCGTCGGCCACGCTGAACGGGCAGCCCGTGGGGGAACTGGCCGCCAAGGCGGCCGATTTTCCGGACCTGAAGCCGTTCGACGGTTTCGGCGACTTTGACGGCGTGCCCGACGGCGGGGCGGTGGAGCAGCCGTGAAGCCCGTGAGCCCGCTGCTGCTGACAGTCGTGGGCCTTGCCCTGGCCGTCGCCGGCTGGTCTGCCGCGGTCCTGACCGTCCGCTACGGCATGGCCACTCCAGTCCTGCCGGCCACGGCCCTGGTCACGATGGGCGTGATCGTGGCCCTGACCCTGGTGCTGGGCATCCGCGTCCTCCGCTGGCGGAACGGCAAGAAGAAGAAAATGCTGAACCCCATCCTGGCGGCATGGACGCTGGTCCTGGCCCAGGCCTGCGCCTACACCGGCGCGATGCTGCTGGGCTGGCACGCCGGGATCTTCCTGGACCAGTTGCGGTTCTGGAGCATCCGCAGCGGGCTGGATGTCACCTGGCTCGCCCTCGGGATGGCGGGCGGCGGCCTGGTCATGATCGTGGTCGGGCTCGTCGTCGAACGTTTCTGCAAGATCCCGCCGGAGGACGGCGAGACGGAGGCCGGGGACGGCCTGCCCGGCCACGGGCGGGGCAAGGCCAAAGGCGAAGGCGAGTATGCCTACCGCGGCGATTGATCCCCCCGGCATCACCTGGCAGCGCGTGTCCCCCAAGTACGTCACGGTGCGGCTCGTGGAGTGGGCCCTGGGCAACCTTGTCATGGTGGCCGTGCTCAGCCTGCCGCTGATGTTCGTCCGGCTCGGCTGGTGGCGGTGGCCGCCGCTGTGGCTGGCCATCGGGGTTCCGGCGTTCATGCTCCTGCTGGCGCTTTGGCGGCTGGTCCTGATCCCGCGGCAAGTGCGGGCCATCGGTTACGCCGAGCGCGACGACGATCTCCTCATCCGCGGCGGCATCTTCTTCCAGCGCGTCATGGTGGTGCCGTACGGCCGCATGCAGTACGTGGACATCAGCGCCGGCCCGGTGGAGCGCGGGCTGGGGCTGTGCACCCTGAAGCTGCACACCGCCTCCGCCGGAACCAACGCCGGAATTCCCGGCCTTCCCGCCGCGGAGGGGGCGCGGCTCCGGGAACAGCTCTCCGCGCGCGGCGAAGCCAGGCTGGCCGGGCTGTGAGCGCCGGCGGCCTCGCATCCGGAAAGTCCGACGGCGAGTGGCTGCGCGTGCACCCCGCCACACCGTTTGTGCGGGGCTGGGTTGCGCTGGCCGCCATCGGCTACTTCTTCGGGCGCGACAGCTTTGAACGGATGCTCCAGGGCCAGCCGCTGGTCGATGACCGCATCGCCGGCCGCGCCCCGTGGCTCCTCGGCGGCGGTGCCCTGATGCTGGTGCTGGCGGTGCTGGGCTTCATCCTGTCCTGGTACTTCACCCGGTACCAGGTGGCGGAGGGGTATGTCCGCGTCAACACGGGCTTCCTGTTCAAACAGCAGCGCCAGGCCCGGCTGGACCGGGTCCAGGCCATCGACATCGTGCAGCCGCTGCTCGCCCGGATTTTCGGCCTCGCCGAGCTCAAATTCGAAGTTGCCGACGCCGGCGAATCCGCAGTGCGGCTGGCCTACCTCCGCATCGCCGACGCCCGGCAGTTGCGCGCCACGATTCTCGCCCGCGCCTCGGGCGTGGGGCTGGATCCCGAGCATCCCGAGGCAGCCGCCCCCGAGGCGCCCGAGCAGCAGGTCCTGCGAGTCCCGCCGCCGCGCCTGATCGGTTCGCTCCTGCTCAGCGAGCAGAGTGTCTTCGTGGTCCTGGGCGCCGCAGCGTCCGTAATGCTGTCCGCGCTCACCGAGAACAGGGCCTTTTTCCTGTACCTGATTCCGGCGGTGTTGGGCCTCATCGCAGCGTACTGGAGCTCGTTCACCAAGGGCTACAACTTCACAGCGGCGATCTCCCCGGACGGCATCCGGCTCAGGTACGGGCTGCTCGACACGCAGTCCCAGACCCTGCCGCCGGGCCGGATCCAGGCGCTGAAGGTGGCCCAGCCGCCTCTCTGGCGCCTCTTCGGCTGGTACCGGATGCAGGTCAACGCAGCCGGTTACGGAGCCGGGACCAACAACGGCGAGGCCGGGGCCCGCACCACCCTGCTGCCGGTGGGCAGGTGGGAGGACGTCCTGAACATGCTGGCCCTCGTGCTGCCGGATCCGGGAACTGCCGATCCGCTGCGCGTTTTCCACCAAGGCGTAAACGGACTGGATTCCGACGCCGGATTCGTTACCACGCCGCGCCGGGCGCGGCTGCTGGCGCCGCTGGGCTGGCGGCGCAACGCGTTCGCGGCCACGGACACGGCACTGCTCATGCGCTCGGGGCGCTGGTGGCGGCAGCTCGTGGTGATCCCGCACCAGCGGACTCAGTCCATCGCGCTGCAGCAGGGACCCCTCGCACGCCGCTTCGGGCTTGCCGACCTCGTGCTGCACACCACCGCCGGGCCGGTGGCCCCGCGCGTGATCCAGGCCGACATCCGGGAGGCGCAGTCGCTCTTCGACGCGCAGGCCGCCCGCGCCAGGGCGGCCCGCCGGCGGCAGACGAGCGAGCAGTGGCTGGCGCAGGTGGCTCCGCAGCACGACGATCCCCGTACAACTCCCCAAGCACCACAACAGGAAGGCCCGCAACGTGGCTAAGCCAGGACGCCTCGGCGTCGGAATCATCGGTGCCGGCAAGGTGGGCGCTGTCCTTGGTGCGGCGCTCCGCGCGGCGGAGCACGCCGTCGTCGGGGTTTCCGCCGTGTCCGACGCGAGCCGGGAGCGGGCCGAAACCCTGCTGCCCGGTGTTCCGGTCCTGGAGATCCAGGACATCGTGGAACGCTCGGAACTGGTCCTCCTGGCTGTTCCGGACGATGCCCTCGGCGGGCTCGTGGACGGTCTGGCCAAGCTGGGCGCCTGGCAGCCGGGCCAGCTCGTGGCGCACACGTCGGGCCGGTTCGGCGTCGGCGTGCTGCATCCGGTCCGGGCCGCCGGTGCCGTGCCGCTGGCGCTGCACCCGGCCATGACGTTCACCGGCATGAGCCTGGACCTGACCCGCCTGCTGGACTGCACGTTCGGGGTCACGGCGGACACCGCCATGCTCCCGATTGCCCAGGCGCTCGTCGTCGAAATGGGGGCGGAACCGGTGGTGATCGCCGAAGGTGACCGCACCATCTACCACGCCGCCCTGGCGCACGGCTCGAACCACCTGGTCACGCTCGTGGCGCAGGCGTCGCAGCTGCTGTCCGAGGTGGGTGTCGAGGCGCCGGAACGCATGCTTGGGCCGCTGCTGCGGGCAACCCTGGAGAACGCGCTCGCCTCCGGGGAGTCGGCCCTGACGGGCCCGGTGGCCCGCGGCGACGCCGGGACGGTGGAGGCGCACGCCTCCGCGCTCCGGGAGCACGACGGCGGGAAAGGCGGCGACGTCCTGGCCGCCTACCTGGCCATGGCACGGGCAACCGCACGGCGCGCCGAGGGGCGTGGTCTGCTGAAACCGGATCAGGCGGACAATATCCGTATTGCACTTGATGGCCCAGCCAACGGCCCGGACGATGTCCGCGCATGACAACGGCCCCAGGGCCAAGGGAGGACAATGACATGGCAATCCGGCTTGTAACCACGGCGGATTCCCTGCGCGCGCAAAGCCGGCTGCTGCTGACGCAGAAGAACGGCTCCTCGCTGGGCCTCGTGCCCACCATGGGCGCCCTGCACGCCGGCCACGGGCGGCTGGCGCGTGCCGCCGTCGAACAGAACGACGTGGTGGTGGCCTCCATCTTCGTGAACCCCCTGCAGTTCGGTGAGGCGCAGGACCTGGACCGGTATCCGCGGACCCTTGAGGCGGACATGGCGCTGCTCGAGGAACAGGGCGTGGACCTGGTCTTTGCGCCGTCGGTCGAGGAGATGTACCCGGACGGGCCGCCGTTGGTCAGGATCACCTCCGGTCCGCTGGGGGAGAAGTGGGAGGGCGCATCCCGGCCCGGGCACTTCGACGGCGCACTCACAGTGGTGGCCAAGCTGCTGCACCTGGGCATCCCGGGCACCGGTCTTCCCGGCGGCAGCGCGTTCGTTGCCGGCTCCGGCGGCGGGCTGCCCGCCTATCGTGCCTACTTCGGGCAAAAGGACGCCCAGCAGCTGGCCCTGGTTCGCCGGATGGTGGCGGACCTGAACTTTCCGGTCGAAATCATTGCCGTCCCCACCGCCCGCGCCGCCGACGGGCTGGCGCTGTCGAGCCGGAACCGCTTCCTCTCGGACGAGGAACGGGACGCCGCGCTCGTCCTGTCCCGTGCGCTGCGCTTCATCGAGGAGCGGGCCAACGCCAACGAGCCCCTCGACGTCGGTGCGGCAAGGGCCCTGATCGAGTCCCAGCCACTGGTGCAGCTTGACTATCTCGAAGTCGTGGATCCCGTCACGCTGGAACCGCTCGCCGAGAACTGCCACGAGACACCCTTCCGGGGCGAGGGCCTGGCGCTGGTGGCCGCGAAGGTTGGCGCCGTACGCCTGATCGACAACGTGCCGCTGAGCTCCTGACCCCCAGGTGCTTGAGGGCCAGGTGAGGTAAATCCCGTGTACGGGGAATGAGCAGGCCCACTACACTGTTGGAGTCTGCAGCGGCGCTTTCCGCCAGCCACCATCCCAACTCCATGAGGGCCTCGCCATGTCTACCAACGCCACGTCCACTTCGTCTGGCGAACCCGCCCAGCAGCCGGCTGCTCCGCTTGCAGCGCCCGCGGCAGCACCGCCGTCGAACGCAGCGCCGTCCCCGGCGGCAGCACCGCCGTCGGACAAAATGTCCCGCGAGTCCGTGACGGTCATCGCCACGCTGCTGGTGGCCACGTTCGTGGTGATCCTGAACGAGACCATCATGAACGTCGCCCTGCAGCGGCTCATGGTGGACCTGCGCGTGGATGCCCCGACGGTGCAGTGGCTCTCCACCGGGTTCATGCTGACCATGGCCGTGGTGATCCCCACCACCGGCTTCATCCTTCAGCGGCTGTCGACGCGGGCTGTCTTCCTGCTGGCGATGGGACTCTTTGCCGGCGGCACGGCGCTCGCGGCCGCGGCGCCCGGCTTTGAGATCCTCCTGCTGGCCCGCATCATCCAGGCCGGCGGCACCGCCATCATGCTTCCGCTGCTGATGACCACCATCCTCACGCTGGTGCCGCTGGCGCGCCGCGGTGCGGTCATGGGCAACGTCAGCATCGCCATTTCGGTTGCCCCGGCCATGGGCCCCGCCGTCTCCGGGTTCATCCTGCAGCACTTCTCCTGGCGCTACATGTTCATCTTTGTGCTGCCCATCGCACTGGCGGCCCTGGCCATCGGCGCCAGGTTCCTGACCAACGTCGGCGAGACCGAAAAGTCCAGGCTCGACTTCCCCTCCGTGGTGCTCACCGTCCCCGCCTTCGGCGGCCTCGTCTACGGCCTCAGCCAGATCGGCGGCGGCCACGGCGGCAGCGGCGGCCCGGGCACGCTCGCCGTCGTGGCGCTGGTCGTCGGCGTGGCCGGCCTTGCCGCCTTCACGTTCCGCCAGCTCCGGCTGCAGAAGTCCGAGGCCCCGCTGCTGGACCTGCGGGCGTTCAACTTCCGGATGTTCACGGTTTCGGTGCTGCTGATGGTCGTGTCCATGGTGGCCCTGTTCGGCGCCGTGATCCTGCTGCCGCTGTACCTGCAGGAGATCCGCGGCCTGCAGTCCCTCGAGACGGGGCTGGCCCTGCTGCCCGGCGGCCTGGCCATGGGCCTGCTCGGTCCGGTGATCGGCCGCCTGTTCGACAAGGTAGGGCCGCTGCCGCTCACGGTCACCGGTTCAACGCTCATGGTGCTGACGCTGTGGCAGTTCGCGATGCTCGACGCCGGCACTCCGGTCTGGTGGATCGTCACCCTGCACGTCGGGCTCAGTTTCGGCCTGGCGCTGCTTTTCACGCCTGCGTTCACCACTGGGCTGAACCCGCTGCCGCCGCACCTGTACTCGCACGGCTCGGCCATCATGAGCACCCTGCAGCAGGTGGCCGGTGCGGCGGGAACGGCGCTGCTGGTGTCCATCTTCGCCTTCGTTTCCGCGGGCTCCGGCCTCGTTGCGGGCATGAACGCAGCGTTCCTGACGGCAACAATGATCGCCGTTGCCGCCGTCGTACTCTCCACGATGATGCGCAAGACGGCGGGTGCCGAGGGAGCACCCCCGGCCCACTAGGACCCGCGCACTAAGAGCAACGCGGGGTCACTTCGCGCCCAATCCGGAGGGATTATTGGGCGGGAAGTGACCCCGCGTTGCTTTTTTGGTGCTGCTAGCCGGCGAAGAACTCGCTGAGTTCGGTGATGAGCTTGTCCGGGGCCCGCATGACGCCGTCGTGCCCGAAGCCCGGGAGGATGGTGTAGCTGGAGCCGGACAGGACATCGTGGATCTGACCGCAGGCCACGCCGAAGTAGGCCGGGCTCTTCTCGCCCACGATGATGAGGGTCTCCAGCGGCAGCTGCAGGAACGGCTCGGCCGGCATGTCCGCCGCGACGATCGCCTTGATTTCACGGACACCGGTGCGCATCATTTCCCGCTGCTGCTTGCCCATGGACGTCCCCGCCGTGAGCTTGTTGGCCAGGGTCAGCATGGACAGCGGCATCCGGGACGAGAACGGGCCTGCCGCCTCGAGCCCGCGCTGCAGGACGGCGAGGGCGCGGTCGTCGTCCCCGGCGGCGGTCGCCCGCTCGTACTCGACGGTCCAGTCCGCCGTGACGCTGTGGTTCACGGACACGGCCGGATCGTAGACCGCGAGCCGTTCCACGGGCAGCGTCCTGGCGGCGTGCAGCGCCACGGCCCCGCCGAAGCTGTGCCCGAACACGTCGGTGCTGTCCGTGTGCTTCATGACGGTGTCGAGGTCGCGGATGTCGACGTCCAGGGTGTAGTCGCCCTGCTGTTCGGAGGATGCCCCGCGGCCACGGCGGTTGAAGGTGTGGACCGGGCGGCCGAGCTCGGCACTGAGCCGCTGCGCGAACCGCGTGTAGTCGGACGCCGTGACCATGGATGAGATGACGACCACGACGCCGGACCCGGCCGAGGCCTTTTCCTCGCCCGTGCTGAACAGCTCGAGCTTGCCGCCGTCGGGTGTGCTGATGATCTCGCGAGTCATGTTCCGAGCCTATCCGAGGGCGGCCCGTGCTGACAGCCGGGCGCTGCCCTACCGGCGCCGGCGCTTGCGGCTCAGCGGAGTGATGGTCCCGTCCGTGCCGTTCAGGAACCGTGCAATCCTGATGGCCAGGCGCTTGCCCGGCCGGATGGGCCCCTCGTGCAGCTGGCCGGGGACCACCGCGAAGTCGATCGCCTCCACCGCCGACGCCAGCTGCCTGCCGGTGTCGGCAAAGTATCCCGGGCTCCAGCCACCGCTGAGCATCAGCGTGGGCGTGGCCAGTTCGGAGAAGTCCGCGAGCTCCGCGTCGGCGTCGAGGACGGCCCGCATTTCCTTCACTGCCGTGGGCAGCAGTTCCCGCATTTCCGCGCCGACGTTGGTCCGGGCGGACATGATGCTCAGCATCCGCAGCGCTCCGAGGGGAAGGTAGGAGAGCGGTCCGGCCGTCGCCAGCCCCTGCACCAGGTGCGCCCAGGCGTGGTTGAGCTGCCCGTCCGTCACGGCCTGCTCCAGCTCCGGGCGCCACCGGTGGTTCAGGTTGCCGGAGAGGGAGACCGCGGCGTCGTAGGTCACCAGCCTGCGCAGCGGCATTTCGCGTGCCGCCTGCAGTGCCACGAAGCCGCCGTAGCTGTGCGCCACCACATCCTCGGACCCCGTCGCCTTCATTACGGCGGCGAGGTCGCGGATCTCGGTCTGCACCGAGTAGTCGTCAGGCTGTTCCGCGGACCGGCCCCGGCCGCGCCGGTTGTAGCAGTGCACCGGCCGGCTCAGGAGCAGGCTCAGGTTGCGGGCGAACGGCCGGTACAGCGCGTCGGTCACCAGCGTTCCGTGGATGAGTACGACGCCGGGCGCCGTCACCGGGGCCGGGTCACCTTCCGCGGGCCTTCCGCCTTCGGCGGGGGTGAGCACGGCGGGCCTGAAGGAGTGCACCTCTAGGCGGCTGCCGTCGTCGTCCGTCTCAACTGTCCACGTCTCCACAGCCCGAGTCTAAGCCCCACCCCCTCCGGAGTTTTTGTACAGATAATGGCCGCTGAGGGGCGGCAAAGTCCGAATATCTGGACAAAAACTCCAAGGCGGGAAGTCCCGGTAAACTTGATGACTGTGACTTCCCAAAACACCCCCGCCCCCAAGAACGCCCCAGAGCCGCTCGACGCCAGCGAACAGATGCGCATCCGCATGGACAAGCGCGCCAAGCTGCTCGAACGCGGGCAGGAGGCATACCCGGTGGGTGTGGAGCGCACGCACTCGCTCAGCGAGATCCGCGAAAAGTACGCGCACCTGCAGGCCGACGAAACCACCGGCGACGTCGTGGGCGTCACCGGGCGTGTCGTGTTTGTCCGCAACACCGGCAAGCTGTGCTTCGCCACGCTGCAGGAAGGCGGCACCGACGGCAAGGGCACCCGGCTGCAGGCCATGCTCAGCCTGGCCAATGTGGGCGAGGAGGCACTCGCCGACTGGAAGGCACTCGTTGACCTGGGCGACCACGTCTTTATCCGCGGCGAAGTCATCTCGTCCCGCCGCGGCGAGCTCTCCGTCATGGCGGAATCCTGGTCCATGGCGTCCAAGGCACTGCGCCCGCTGCCGGTGCTGCACGCCGAACTCAACGAGGAAACCCGCGTGCGCCAGCGCTACGTGGACCTGATGGTCCGCGACGAGGCCCGCGAGATGGTCTACACCCGCGCCGCCATCACCCGCTCCATCCGCGAGACCCTCTTCCGGCACAGCTACGTCGAGGTGGAAACCCCCATCCTGCAGCTCGTGCACGGCGGCGCCCTGGCCCGCCCGTTCGAGACGCACATGAACGCGTTCGACCAGAAGATGACCCTGCGCATCGCCACCGAGCTGTACCTCAAGCGCGCCGTGGTGGGCGGCATCGACCGCGTCTACGACATGGGCCGCGTTTTCCGCAACGAGGGCGTGGACTCCACCCACAGCCCCGAGTTCACCACGCTCGAGTGCTACGAGGCATGGGCCGACCAGTTCGTCATGGCCGAGCGCATCAAGGAGATCATCCTGGACGCCGCTGACTCCGTGGGCGCAGGGCGCGTCCTGCAGACCGAGGCAGGGGAAATCAACCTCGACGGCGACTGGGCCTGGGTTGCCGTGTACCCGGGACTTTCCGAGGCAGTGGGCCAGGAGGTCACCCCGGACACCCCGCTCGAGGAACTGCGCGCCGTCGCCGCGAAGCACGACGTCAAGGTGGACCCCAAGTGGGACGCCGAGAAGCTGGCCGTGGAACTCTTCGGCGAAATCGTGGAGCCCACCCTGCTGAACCCCACGTTTGTTTACGACTATCCGCCGTCCGCCCAGCCGCTGGCACGCCCGCACCGCGAGGACGGCCGCCTGATCGAGGCCTGGGACCTCATCATCGGCGGCATGGAACGCGGCACGGCCTTCTCCGAGCTCATTGACCCGGTCATCCAGCGCGAACGCCTCACCGAGCAGTCCCTGCACGCCGCTGCCGGGGATGTAGAGGCAATGCAGCTGGACGAGGACTTCCTCCGCGCCCTGGAGTACGGTGCACCCCCCATGGGCGGCATCGGCCTGGGCATTGACCGGCTGGTGATGCTTTTTACCGGCGCAGGCATCCGCGAAACCATTCTCTTCCCCCTGCTCAAGCCCGAAGGCCACTGATCATGGACTACATTGCCGTCCTGCTGCCCTCGCTGGTGGTTGGCCTGCTCTTCTGGTTTGCCATGAAGTCGATTTTTAACGCGGACAAGGCAGAACGCCAGGCCGAGGCACGCGCCCAGGCTGAAGCCGATGCCCAGGCGGCAGCGGATGCCCAGCGGGCGGCCGGGAACGATTCCCCCGAACCCCCGGCCGAATCAGACAAATAACAGGCGACTTTTAATACACCGGGTTATCCCCAAGGAACCATTACGCGTTTTGACGCGTTGCCTTAATGGGAGAGATACTTCAGGTGGAAACATCCTGCTTTTCTGATTACACGTCCTTTCCAAAAGAGAGATTTTTGATGGCACAGAAAGTCAATATCGTCCTGGTGGACGATCTGGATGGGGGATCTGCGGACGAAACCGTTCGCTTCGGCCTGGATGGCGTCGGCTATGAAATTGACCTGTCCTCTGCCAATGCTTCAGAACTGCGGTCATCACTGGAGCGCTTTGTTTCAGCCGGCCGCAAAACGTCCGGCGGCCGCCCTGCCCGTGTCAAGGCACCGGGTGGACGCAGCCAGGACTCTGCCCAGATACGCCAGTGGGCGCGCGACCACGGTTACACCGTAAACGCACGCGGCCGGATTCAGGCAGAAATCCAGGAAGCCTACCAAAAGGCCAATTCCTAGCTCGGAGCACGTTCTGAACATATGTGTGGCGCCCCCGGATTGACGGGGGCGCTGCGCTTTAAGCGCATCTTTAGCCGAACCGCGCCCGTGGCATTTCTCCGGCGCCGGCCGGTTATGCCGCTAATCACACCGGCCACACTGCCGAATCGGACATCCGGCCGTGCGCGGAATCACGGTCCGGGAATCCACCGATTTTGAAAAATCCGCAGGCCCCCGGAATCCGGAACAATCACCGTTAGGTGATTTCGGACACCGGGCCCGCGACCTATAAATGGCCGGCCGGGCGGAACAACGGCGCCTTATTGGCGGCCGTCTCCGGTATTGCAGCTTCGGGCCGCCTGCGGCAGCTGCGCGGAACCGTGCAAGACCTGCCGGTTTCCCCTGTGGCGAACAAGCTCCCCAAGTCATGCTTCCCCCACGTAGCATCAAAGTACGTCGTAGCTAGGAGTGTGGCGAAATGTTTGAGCGATTTACGGACCGTGCCCGTCGCGTAGTTGTGCTTGCCCAAGAAGAGGCACGCATGCTGAACCACAATTACATTGGTACCGAACACATCCTCTTGGGTCTTATCCACGAGGGTGAGGGCGTTGCCGCCAAAGCTCTTGAGTCCTTGAGCATTTCGCTCGACGGCGTCCGCGAGCAGGTGCAGGAGATCATCGGCCAGGGCCAGCAGGCCCCCTCCGGCCACATCCCCTTCACGCCGCGTGCAAAGAAGGTGCTGGAGCTTTCGCTGCGCGAAGCCCTGCAGCTGGGCCACAACTACATCGGCACGGAGCACATCCTGCTGGGACTCATCCGCGAGGGTGAGGGTGTGGCGGCGCAGGTGCTGGTGAAGCTCGGTGCCGACCTAAACCGGGTCCGCCAGCAGGTCATCCAGCTGCTCTCCGGCTACCAGGGCAAGGAGACCACCGGTGCCGGCGTCGGCCAGAGCCAGGCAGAGGGAACCCCCGCCGGCTCTGTTGTGCTGGACCAGTTCGGCCGGAACCTGACACAGGCCGCCCGCGAGAACAAGCTGGACCCCGTGATCGGACGCGAGCAGGAAATGGAACGCGTCATGCAGGTCCTTTCCCGCCGCACCAAGAACAACCCCGTGCTGATCGGCGAGCCCGGCGTCGGCAAGACCGCAGTCGTCGAGGGCCTGGCCCAGGCGATCGTGCGCGGCGACGTCCCGGAGACCATCAAGGACAAGCAGCTGTACACGCTGGACCTCGGCTCCCTCGTGGCCGGCTCCCGCTACCGCGGTGACTTCGAAGAGCGCCTGAAGAAGGTCCTCAAGGAAATCCGCACCCGCGGCGACATCATCCTCTTCATTGACGAGATCCATACCCTGGTGGGTGCCGGTGCCGCCGAAGGCGCCATCGACGCGGCCTCGATCCTGAAGCCCATGCTGGCCCGCGGCGAGCTGCAGACCATCGGTGCCACCACCCTGGACGAGTACCGCAAGCACATCGAGAAGGATGCCGCCCTCGAGCGCCGCTTCCAGCCGATCCAGGTCAAGGAGCCGTCGGTTGCGCACGCAATCGAGATCCTCAAGGGCCTGCGGGACCGCTACGAGGCGCACCACCGCGTCACCATCACCGACGGCGCCCTCGCCTCGGCCGCGAACCTCTCCGAACGCTACATCTCGGACCGGTTCCTGCCGGACAAGGCGATCGACCTCATCGATGAAGCCGGTGCCCGGCTTCGCATCCGCCGCATGACGGCTCCGCCGGAGCTCAAGGAGATGGACGAGCGCATCTCCGAGCTGAAGATGGAGAAGGAGTCCGCGATTGACGCGCAGGACTTCGAAGGTGCTGCCGCGCTGCGCGACAAGGAGCAGAAGCTCATCACCGAGCGCTCCGAGAAGGAACGCCACTGGAAGACCGGCGGCATGGACGACATCTCCGAGGTGGACGAGGACCTGATCGCTGAAGTCCTCGCGAACTCCACCGGTATTCCGGTCTTCAAGCTGACCGAGGAAGAATCCTCGCGCCTGCTGAAGATGGAAGACGAGCTGCACAAGCGCGTCGTCGGCCAGGACGAGGCCATCAAGGCACTGTCCCAGGCCATCCGCCGCACCCGTGCCGGCCTGAAGGACCCCAAGCGTCCGGGCGGTTCGTTCATCTTCGCCGGGCCTACCGGCGTCGGCAAGACCGAACTGGCCAAGGCCCTCGCCGAGTTCCTGTTCGGTGAGGAAGACGCGCTGATCACCCTGGACATGTCCGAGTACTCGGAGAAGCACACGGTATCGCGCCTCTTCGGTGCCCCTCCGGGTTACGTCGGCTACGAAGAGGGCGGGCAGCTGACCGAGAAGGTCCGCCGCCGTCCGTTCTCCGTGGTCCTGTTCGATGAAGTGGAGAAGGCCCACGCGGACCTCTTCAACTCGCTGCTGCAGATCCTGGAAGACGGCCGCCTGACCGACTCCCAGGGCCGCGTGGTGGACTTCAAGAACACCGTGATCATCATGACCACCAACCTCGGAACCCGGGACATCTCCAAGAGCGTTGCCACCGGCTTCCAGTCCGGCACGGACACCCAGACCGGCTACAACCGGATGCGTGCCCGGGTTACGGAGGAGCTCAAGCAGCACTTCCGCCCCGAGTTCCTCAACCGTGTTGACGACGTCGTGGTGTTCCCGCAGCTGACGCAGGACGAGATCATCGAGATCGTGGACCTGTTCGTGACCCGCCTGGAGAAGCGGCTCAAGGACAAGGACATGGGCATCGAGCTGACCAAGGCAGCCAAGGTGCTCCTGGCCACCCGCGGCTACGACCCCGCCATGGGTGCCCGGCCGCTGCGCCGGACCATCCAGCGCGAGATCGAGGACCAGCTCTCCGAGAAGATCCTGTTCGGCGAGCTGCACTCCGGTGACATCGTGGTGGTGGACGTGGACGGCGAAGGTGACGACGCGAAGTTCACTTTCGCCGGCAACGCCAAGCCGCGCATCCCTGAGATCGCGCCTACCGCGTAACTCGAGCACAACAGCCGCACTCCAGCGCCACGAGGCCCCGCCAGCCCCCGAAAGGGGGACGGCGGGGCCTTCTGCTGTTGGGCCTCCTGCCGGTGCGTCTCCTGCCGGTGGGCCTCCTGCTGTTGGGCGCCTGCAGCCACAAGGGAGGAGGGCGCAGTTCTGAAAGTACTGTTTCACTAACAGTGAACCGCCCTGTGATCCAGCGCACAGGCGGTGTTGAATCAGCACATGTCAACTGAAGATGCAGCGATCCTGCACGAGCAACCGGCCACGCCCTTCCACGACCTTGACCACTACGTGGCGATCCCGCGCGTCAGTGGCCTGGCCCTCAGCCCCGACGGCCAGCGGCTGGTGACCACGGTGGCCACGCTCAACAGCAAGGGCACCGAATACGTATCGGCGCTGTGGGAGGTGGACCCGGCGGGGGAGCGGCCGGCCCGGAGGATCACACGCAGCGCCAAGGGCGAGGCCGGCGCCGCCTTCGCCGCCAACGGGGACGTTTACTTCACGTCCGCGCGGCCGGATCCGGACAAGGAGGCCGACGGCGATCCCGTCAGTGCGCTCTGGGTGCTCCCCGCCGGCGGCGGCGAGGCACGCGTGGTCCTGTCCAGGCCGGGCGGAGTGGACAAGGTCATGGCGGCCAAGGACGCCAATGCGGCCTTTGTTACCGCCTCCGTGCTGGCCGGCTCCCGTGACGAGGAGGACGACGCCGGGCGCCGCAAGAGCCGCAAGGACAACAAGGTGGCGGCGATCCTGCACAGCGAGTACCCCGTGCGTTACTGGGACGCCGACCTCGGCCCCGCGCAGCCGCGGCTCTTCGCCGTGGAGCCGGGCCCTGACCAGGAGCCCGGCAAACCCCGTACCGTGGACAGCGCGGCGCCCCTGAAGCTGCGCAACCTCACCCCGCAGGCCGGTTCCCGGCTCCGCGAGGCCGTCTCGGTGGTCAGCCCGGACGGCAAGACCATCTACACCAGCCTCGTGAAGCCGCTGCCCAGGGCAGACCTGCGTTCGGTCCTTGCCGCTGTTGACGTTGCCACCGGGACCCTGAGGATCATCCTGGACGAGGAAGGCATGAACTTCTTCCCGGGGCCGGTCAGTCCGGACGGTGCCACCCTCGCCGTCCTCAGCGAAAGCGACACCACCCCGCAGCAGGCGCCCCAGGTCAAGCTCCACCTCCTGGACGTGTCCGGTGAGGCCGGGCCGGAAGACCTGCAGCCCCTGGCGCATGACTGGGACCGGTGGGCCCACCCCGAGGCCTGGCTCCCGGACGGCTCCGGACTCCTGGTCACCGCGGACGACGACGGCGCGTCGCCCGTCTTCAGCGTAAGTGTCACGGCGGGTGTCGCCCGGGGGAGTGTCACCCGGGTGACGCCGGACGCGGCGGCCTACACCGACGTCGTCGTTTCACCTGACGGGCACAGCGCCTACGCGCTGCGCAGTTCGTACGAGTTTCCCGCCGAGCCGGTCCGGATCGACCTCGCCGCCGGGGACGTGACACGGCTGCCGTCACCGGCGGAGCGCCCGCAGACCGAGGGGTCGCTGGAGCGGGTGGAGACGACGGCGGCTGACGGCACCCGGGTGCCTGCCTACCTGGTGCTGCCCGCGGGGGCTTCGGCCGGGAATCCGGCGCCGCTGCTGCTGTGGATCCACGGCGGCCCGCTGGGATCCTGGAATGCCTGGACCTGGCGCTGGAACCCGTGGCTGCTGACCGCCCGGGGCTACGCCGTTCTGCTGCCGGACCCTGCCCTGTCTACGGGCTACGGACAGGCTTACATCCAACGGGGCTGGGGCGGCTGGGGCAAGGCGCCCTTCACCGACCTCATGGCCATCACGGACGCCGTGGTGCAGCGGCCGGACATCGACGAAAGCCGGACTGCGGCGATGGGAGGTTCCTTCGGTGGCTACATGGCGAACTGGGTGGCGGGGCAGACTGACCGCTTCAAGGCGATCGTCACGCATGCCAGCCTGTGGGCACTTGACCAGTTCGGGCCCACCACGGACGCGTCGCAGTACTGGCTCAAGGAAATGACGGAAGAAATGGCACTGGAGAACTCGCCGCATCTGCACGTCGAGAAGATCCGGACACCCATGCTGGTCATCCACGGCGACAAGGACTACCGCGTGCCCATCGGCGAGGGCCTGAGGCTCTGGTACGAGCTGCTGTCACGGTCCCAGCTCGCCAGCGACGGGGAGGGCCGGACCAGCCACCGGTTCCTCTTCTACCCGGACGAAAACCACTGGATCCTGCAGCCGCAGCACGCCAAGGTCTGGTACGGCGTGGTTGAGCATTTCCTGGCCCGGAACGTCCTCGGCAAGGACGTCCCGCTTCCCGCGGACCTGGGGTTGTAGCTTCCGGAGATGGCGGCGGCAGTCCGTAAGATGGGGGCTGTGACTGACTCCTTCACCATCCGCCCCGCCCGCACCAGCGATGTGGCCGCCATCAAGAGACTCGTGGCGCCGCTCGCCGAGCAGCGGATCCTGATGGCCAAGGAGACGGTGGCGTACTACGAGAGCCTGCAGGAGTTCCTGATCGCCGAGTCGGCTGCGGGCGAGGTCATCGGCTGCGGCGCTCTGCACGTGATGTGGGAGGACCTTGCCGAAGTCCGCACCCTTGCCGCCTCCGACGCCTGGCGGGGCAAGGGTGTGGGCCACGTCCTGGTCGAAAGTCTCCTGCAGCAGGCCGAAGCCCTGGGCGTTTCCCGCGTGTTCTGCCTGACGTTTGAGGTTGACTTCTTCAAGCGGCACGGCTTCGAGGTGATGGCCGACCAGTCCGCCGTGGACCCGCAGGTGTACTCCGAACTTCTGCGCTCGCACGATGAAGGCGTGGCCGAGTTCCTCGACCTTGCCCGCGTGAAACCCAACACGCTGGGCAACACCCGGATGATCAGGGCGATTTAGCCTCCTGCGCCCGGCAGCGCGTGGAGCAGCAGGCCTTTCTTTTTGTAAATTTGCTGGATAAACTGTCCTAGGGCCGGAAGGGACAGCATTGGGGGCTGTCCCTTCCGCCGTTTTAAGGGCCCCGCCCCCTGAACTACCGCCCAGCCGGTGCCGGTAGTAGGGTCAAAGCACATCCTGACCGATGTCAATGAAGCACCGAGAGCCCAGGAGCCGGCCGTGAAGAAGCTCATCAATGACCCCCGCGCTGTTGTGGATGAATCAGTGGAAGGATTCGGACTTGCCCATGCGGACCTCGTGACCGTCAGCGCCGACCCCAAGTACGTCACCCGGAAGGATGCCCCCGTTGCCGGCAAGGTCGGCCTGGTGTCCGGCGGCGGCAGCGGGCACGAGCCGCTGCACGCCGGTTTCGTGGGCCGTGGCATGCTCGACGCCGCCGTGCCCGGTGCCGTGTTTACCTCCCCGACCCCCGACCAGATCATTCCGGCAACGCTCGCCGTGAACTCGGGCGCCGGCGTGGTCCATATCGTGAAGAACTACACCGGCGACGTCCTGAACTTTGAGACGGCGGCGGAGATGGCCCAGGCCGAGGGCGTGGAGGTCCGCACTGTACTCGTCAACGACGACGTTGCGGTGGAGGACTCGCTCTACACGGCAGGCCGCAGGGGTGTGGGCGGCACGGTCCTGGTGGAGAAGATCGCCGGGGCTGCCGCGGAACGTGGCGACGGCCTGGATGCGGTGGCGGAGATCGGCGACCGCGTGAACCGGAATGTGCGGACCATGGGCGTCGCCCTCACGGCCTGCACGGTGCCGCACGCCGGTTCCCCGAGCTTTGACCTCGAGGACAACGAGATTGAAATCGGCATCGGCATCCATGGCGAGCCGGGCCGGCACAAGATCGCCCTGGAAAGCGCCGACGGCATCACCGACCGGCTGCTGGAACCGGTTCTCAGCGACCTTGGAACGGCGTCGGGGGATAAGGTGCTCCTGTTCGTCAACGGCATGGGCGGAACGCCGCTGAGCGAGCTGTACATCGTCTACCGCCGCGCCGCCCAGGTCCTGGCCGGGCGGGGCGTCACCGTGGAGCGTTCCCTTGTGGGGAACTACATCACGTCCCTGGAGATGCAGGGCTGTTCCATCTCCGTCCTCCGGCTTGACGATGAAATGACGGCCCTCTGGGATGCGCCCGTGCACACGCCGGCATTGCGATGGGGCGTGTAGCGGTGGGACTGGACGTAACCTGGGCCGTCAAATGGCTCACCCTGTCCGCGCAGGCAATGGCGGAACACAGGGTGGAACTTATCGAACTGGACAGGGCCATCGGGGACTCGGACCACGGGGAAAACATGGACCGCGGCTTCCAGGCGGTGCTCGACAAGCTCGCCGAAAACCCTCCAGAGACCCCCGGCGCAGCACTCAAGCTGACGGCCATGGCGCTGATGTCGAAGGTGGGCGGCGCCGCCGGGCCGCTCTACGGAACGGCCTTCCTCCGGGCCGCAACCGCGCTCGGCGATGCCGCCGACATCGACTCCGCAGCGCTCGCGGCGGCACTCGCGGCGGCCCGGGACGGCATTGTGGCACGCGGAAAGGCCGAGGCGGGCGACAAGACGATGGTCGACGCCTGGACCCCGGCCGTTAACGCAGCAGCGGCGGCCGCGGCCGACGGCGACACCCTGTCAGTCCTCATTGCGGCGGCGGAAGCAGCCGAAGCAGGCGCCGTGGCCACCGACCCGCTGGTGGCACGCAAAGGCAGGGCCAGCTACCTCGGGGAGCGCAGCGCCGGCCACCGTGACCCCGGGGCGGCATCGAGCGCCCTCATTCTCCGTGCCGCCGCGGGAGCCGCCGCATGACGGTGCGGATCGTGGTGGTTTCGCACAGTGAAAAGATTGCCGACGGCGCCGTGGAACTCGCCGCCCAGATGGCGCCGGACGTGATGATGGTGCCGGCCGGCGGAACGTCCGACGGCAGGATCGGGACCAGCATGGAAAAGGTGATGGCTGCGCTGGAAACCGCGGCCGGAGCCGACGGGGTGGTGGTGCTGACGGATCTGGGCTCCGCCGTGATGACGGCGGAATCGGCGATGGAGTTCGCCGAGGGCAGCACCCCGGTGTTGCTCGCTGACGCCCCGATCGTGGAGGGCCTGGTGGCGGCGGCGGTGGCGGCCCAAGGCGGCGCGAGCGTCCACGCTGTCCGGCGCGCGGCCGAGGCCACGCACGGCTATCCCGCGTCCCGTCCCAAGGCGGAGGAGCATCTTCCCGGCGGTACCCACGCTGCCGCCAGGGCCGGAGCCTCAGTTGTAGCCCCCGACGCCTTACCTGCCGCCGAGCCTGCTGCGCCGGATGCAGCCGGAGACTTCGAGCTGGTTAACCAGGCAGGGATGCATGCCCGGCCAGCCGCCAGGATCGCCGGCGGCCTGTCAGCACTGGATGCGGAAGTGACGGTGAACGGAGTGGACGGCGCCTCGATGACGGGGCTGATGACGCTGGCGGCCGGCAAGGGATCGGTGCTCCATGTGGAAGCCTTCGGCCCCGACGCCGAGCGGGCTGTGGCGTACGTGGCTGGCCTGGTCAGGGGCGGTTTCGGCGAACCCTGAAACTCGGGGCTAGCTGTCCTGCCTGAGGCCTGCAGCGTCCAGCACAACGGCGGCGGAGATAAACCGTCCGCACTGCTCCCCAAACGGGTAGCTGGCCTTGGGTTCGAAGCGCAGGGTGCGCGTGGGCAGCGGCTTGCCGTTGGCTTGCGACCCGGTCGCCGTGACATCGATGGGGGATTCGCCCAGCGTGCCCAGCTCAAGCAGTCCGCGCTCTGTGCCGTCCGGCTTGGACGTCGCGGAGCACGAGCCGTCAGGGCTTGAGCCGTCCGTGCAGCCCAGATCCACTGAAACGGAGCCAGGCACCAGGTGGAGGGTTTGCTCTTTGCACTTGCCGTCCTGGCAGGCTTTCAGGTGCACGGTTTTCACGTGGGGCGAGTAGCTGGCTGCCACGGTGAGCGAGACCCCGGACACCTGGGCAATCGCCGGGCACGCCGTCTCGAAAGCATGGCACCCCGGGATGAGTGCCGTCGTCGTGATTGCGGCCAAAAGTACCCCTGTCCTGCCCATACTTCAGGGTAGATCCGGCCTTCCGCGGCGGAACCGGCGGAGGCAAAACTGGCGCCTGCATCGTTATCCAGGCCCGGCAAGCAGGGCTGAACTGAGACCAAACGCGGCTGCGGCGGCCTTGGCCGGGGCCGTCAGGCGGGCAGCCGGTACCCGCCCTGGTGCAGTTCGGCGAGGCCGTCCGCCAGGAGTCCGGCCAGGGCCCGTTCCAGCTGTTCCGGGGCGCAGTTCAGCCGGTGCAGGGCGGCCAGCGGCACGCCGATGCCGGCGGCTTCGAACCCGAGGTCGGCCGGGGCCTGCTGGAACATCTCTGCCGGCACCGGCGCGTCGGCCAACCGGAGGACGGCCATCACGCCGCCGCGGACCTGGCGGTCGGTGCCGTGCCACGCCTGGCCCTTGGGGGTGTACGACGGCGGCGGCTCGCCGGCGGCGAGCCAGGCGCAGCGGTCGCGCACCGGGCAGGCCGGGCACTTGGGCGAACGCGCCGTGCACACCAGCGCCCCCAGCTCCATGACCGAGGCGTTCCAGCGGACGGAACGCCCGGCGTCGGAGGGAAGCAGCTCGGCGGCGAGCCGCATCTCCGCGGCGGTCAGCGCCGGGGCGGGCAGGGCGGAGCCGGAAAAGAGCCGGGCGTGAACGCGCCGGATGTTGGTGTCCACCACCGTCTCGCGGCGCCCAAAGGCAAAGGCGGCGACGGCGGCCGCCGTGTAAGTGCCGACGCCCGGCAGGCCGAGCAGCGCGGCGTAGTCCGACGGGACCCTGCCGCCGTGGTCGCGTTCGATGGCCACCGCAGCGCCATGCAGCCTCAGCGCACGCCGCGGATATCCCAGCCGGCCCCAGGCGCGGACGGCCTCGCCGGCGGGTTCCTGTGCCAGCGCGGCAGGCTCCGGCCACCGGCGCATCCACTCTTCCCATACCGGCAGCACCCGCACCACGGGGGTCTGCTGGAGCATGATCTCACTGACCAGCACACCCCAGGGCGGACAGTCCGGCAAGCGCCACGGCAGGTCGCGGGCCTCGGCGTCGAACCATTCCTCCAGGGTGGAGTGGACGTCGGTCAGCTCGGGGTAATCGGTTGTGGTTTTGATGCCAACACTCTAGTTGAAAACCAGGGTACGGTTCGCGCGGGTGCAGTCAGCTGGCTTCCTTCTCTGCGGGGGGCATTCCCCCGTGCCGTCCGGGCAGCCGCCTGACGTGGCCGTGCAGGGTTTCGCCGCCGCGTCCGTTTGGCGCCGGGACAGCAAGGGCAACCACGAAGCTGCGGCTGTCCGGGTCCACGGAGCGGATGGTCAGGCTGCGCGTTCCATCCGGTATAGAGGGCGCAAAGAACTGCAGTTGGCGGGTGCCGATGGTGGCGACCTCGTCCAGCTTGTACTCTGTGCCGAAGTGGTCATGGACAACGATTTCGGGGGTTTGCGGCTCGTCTTCATTGACTGATGCGAGATGCAGGTTCACCACGATCCCGGTGTCCCAGATCTCAACCGCAAGCACCGTGAACTCAGTCCCCTGGCTCTGATGTTTGCCAAACGTCAGCGGCAGAAGGACCCGTTCGAGGTGACCGCCAGACACGTGATCTACCATCTTTGGTCCTCTCCAACTCGGCCCGGTAAGTGGTAACCGGGATTCAATTTTAGTAAGTGTACTGACAGTTGTCACCCGAATTTGAGTCACGAATTGGACATGATCGTGCGGGGGCGGCGTGGTATCCCTGCAGAAACCGGGCCGTTACCTAGCCTAGGAGGATGGGCAGGCAAGACACTCCGAACTCCGGCGCGGGCCGGAACCGGTCTCCGAAACCGGCGGCGCAGAGAACGGCAGCAGGGAAGACAGCACCCCGGGCCGTCCGCAAGCCGAGCCCCGCCGTGTACCGCCGCCGTCGGCTGTTCGCCGGAGTGGCACTCCTGCTGGTCCTTGGCCTGATCGCCGGTGGCGTGGCCACCCTGACCACTCTGACCGGTGGTGCCCAGCAGGCCTCGTCCGCACAGGAATCCGGCCAGGACCCGTCAGGGCAGGACTCTTCAACGCAGGGAACCACCGGTGCCCAGTCAGCCGCACCCTCGGCCAGTCCGACTGCTACCCCCTCGGCCTCGCCAACCTGCGACCAGAAGCTCGTGACGGTCAAGGCAGCCACCAACAAGACGTCCTACGCGGCGGATGAAAAACCGGTGCTGAGCCTCACGGTCACCAATGGCGGAAAGCTTCCGTGCAAGGTGAACATCGGCACCTCGCAGATGGACTTCCTGGTTACCAGCGGCTCGGACCGGGTGTTCTCCTCAGCGGACTGCCAGGCCGCCAGCACAGACCTCGTCAAGACCATTGCGCCCGGCAAGAGCGAAACGGCGAACTTCCCGTGGCCGCGGAACCGTTCGGTGCAGGGCTGCGAGAACGTGGACGGCGCGGTTGCCGGCGCCGGGTACTACGTGTTCATCGCCAAGCTTGGCGCTAAGGTCAGCCCGCCGACCGTCTTCCAGCTCGGCTGATTTACAGGAACCGGTCCAGCAGGCTGGCTTCGGCCATCCGGCTGAGGCCCTCGCGGACCGTGCGGGCGCGCTGGTCGCCGATGCCGTCCACCGTCATCAGGTCGTCAATAGTTGCGGCCATGAGGTGCTGCAGGCCGCCGAAGTGGTCCACCAGCCGGTCCGCGACCGCCTTGGGTACCGCCTTGAGGCCCGAAAGGAGCCGGTAGCCCCGCGGCTGCACCACGGCGTCGAGGGTGTCCACGCCGCCGGCGAACCCGATGATCCCGGCGATCTTGCTCAGGTCGATCAGTTCGGTGGGGCCGAGGTTGAGGAGCGCGTTGACGGCGCCGTCGATGTCATCCGGAGAGGCGTTCGGCCCGGCGTAGTCGCGGATGATGATGTCGCTGCCGGGGCCGCGGCCCACGGTGAGCTCGTCCAGCTGGAGGGACAGGAGCCTGCCGTCCTCGCCGAGTTCCAGCACGTACTGCGAGATCTCCTCGGAAATCCGGCGCACCATCTCCTGGCGCTGCAGGGTCACGGCCACGTCGCGGACTGTCACCATTGCCTCGATCTCCAGGGCGGAGAGCGAGCTGGTCACCTGGTCCAGCCGGGAACGGTAGCGTTCCAGCGTGGCCAGGGCCTGGTTGGCCCGGGCCAGGACCTTCTCTGAACCCTCGAGCACATGCCGCAGCCCGTTGACGTACAGGGCGATGATCTGCATGGACTGGCTCACGGAGATCACCGGAACGCCGGTCTGGATGGCGACGCGCTCGGCGGTCCGGTGCCGGGTGCCGGATTCCTGCGTTTCGATGCTGGGGTCGGGGACGAGCTGCACGGCTGCCCGCAGGATGTTGCCGGCGTCCCTGTCGCAGATGATGGCGCCGTCCATCTTGGCCAGTTCGCGGAGCCGGGTCGGGGAGAAGTCGATGCCGATGTCGAAGCCGCCGGAACAGATCGAATCGATGGTCCGGTCCGAGCCGAGCACGATCAGCGCGCCGGTGCGTCCGCGGAGAATGCGTTCCAGGCCGTCCCGCAACGCGGTCCCCGGGGCCACCCTCCCCAAAGTCGCTTTGAGCGATTCTTCAGGGCTGCGAGCCATAGATATTCCCTTCAAAGGTGCAGGCGGGGCCTGCAGGTTTGCCGGTTCTCAGGTGTTTGCCGGCTGGATCAAAAGTACTCGGTTTCCCGCATGCACCATCCTAGAGGTAGATTACCCCAGCATCCGCACGGGCAAGCCTTAAAGTGCCCCGTCGGAGGCCTGCGGAACAGGCTTTAGGAGTGCGTCCGACGGCGGCTGGCTGAGGCGCACTTTTGGCCCGACTTCGCTGCCGTTTCCGCCGCTGCGATAAACTTGTTGCCTTGGCTGGCCTGTTTCCCGCCGCCATGTTCCCCAACCCGGATCCCCCGCGGATCGCAGCGAAAGTAGCACCGTGTCCCAAGAAGTGCAGAGCCCCGCCCGAGTGCACGAGATCCACAAGCAGGCTTCCCGGCGCCGTACGTTCGCCGTCATCTCCCACCCGGACGCCGGCAAGTCCACCCTGACCGAGGCCCTGGCGCTGCATGCCAAGGTGATCGGCACGGCGGGTGCCTCCAGCGGCAAGGCCAACCGCAAGGAAACGGTCTCGGACTGGATGCAGATGGAAAAGGACCGCGGCATTTCCATCAGCTCCGCGGCCCTGCAGTTCTCCTACCGGGACACTGTGATCAACCTGCTGGACACCCCGGGCCACGCGGACTTCTCGGAAGACACCTACCGGGTGCTCGCCGCCGTCGACTGTGCCGTGATGCTCGTGGATGCGGCGAAGGGCCTCGAGACGCAGACCATGAAGCTGTTCGAGGTCTGCAAGCAGCGGAACCTTCCCATCATCACCGTCATCAACAAGTGGGACCGTCCCGGCCTCGACGCGCTGGCCCTCATGGACGAGATCACGGAGCGCACCGGCCTGCAGCCCATGCCCCTGACCTGGGCCGTGGGCATCTCGGGCGACTTCCGCGGCGTCTGGGACCTCCGGAACGACAGGTTCGCGCGCTTCCAGCGGAACAATGCCGGCGCCAGCATTGCCCTCACCGAATACTTCACGCCGGAGGAAGCCGAGGAGAGCCAGGGCAGCAACTGGACGGACGCCGTCGACGAGGCCGGCCTGGTCATTGAATCCAACCTCGCTTTCGACGTCGAAAGCTTCCATGCGGGCAAGGCCACTCCCATCCTCTTCAGCTCTGCGGCCCTGAACTTCGGCGTCAAGGAACTTTTGGACGCGCTGGTGGATTTCGCGCCGCCGGCCGCGCCGCGCCCGGACATCGAGGGCTCGCCGCGGCCGGTCGAGTCGCCGTTCTCAGGCTTCGTCTTCAAGGTCCAGGCCGGCATGAACAAGGCCCACCGCGACCACGTTGCGTTCATCCGCGTCTGCTCCGGCGTGTTCGAGCGCGGCATGGTGGTCACCCAGACCAGGACCGGAAAGTCGTTCGCCACGAAGTACGCCCAGCAGGTCTTCGGCCGTGAACGCGAGGTCATCGACGAGGCCTACCCGGGCGACGTCGTCGGCCTGGTCAACGCGTCCTCGCTGCGCGTGGGGGACAGCCTGTTCCTTGAGGAAGCCGTGGAGTTCCCGGCCATTCCCCTGTTCGCCCCCGAGCACTTCCAGGTTGCCCGGTCCAAGGACCCCAGCCGCTTCAAGCAGTTCCGCCGCGGCATCGAGCAGCTCGAGCACGAGGGCGTCATCCAGGTGCTGCGCTCCGACGTCCGCGGTGACCAGGCGCCGGTGCTTGCCGCCGTCGGCCCCATGCAGTTCGAAGTGGTGGAGGACCGCATGGCCCACGACTTCAGCGCGCCGATGCGGCTGGAGCGCCTGCCGTACTCCATGGCCAGGATTTCGACGGCGGACGCCATGCCGGCGCTGGCCAACGTGCCTGGCGCTGAGGTGCTGCTGCGGTCCGACGGGGAATACCTTGCCCTGTTCAACGATGTCTGGGCGCTGCGGCGCATCGAGAAAAACCACCCGGACCTCACGCTGGTGCCGATCGGGACGCACAACCCGGCCAAGTAACGCCACGGGGAGCCGCCCTCCCCGGGCGGTCTCCCAACCAGAAGCGTCTCCCAACCAAGGAAGCAAGGAATCGCCGTGCCCTCCACCCAGCCGTCCGCAGCTGCACCAGTTCCTGCCACAGGCCCAGCCAGCGTCGTGGTGACCGGCATGGGCTCCATCAACCCCCTCGGGGCCAACGTTGCCGGGACCTGGGAGGCGATGCTGGCCGGACGGTCGGGTATCGGGGCGCTGGAGGAGGGCTGGGCCGAGGCCCTGCCGGTGCGGATTGCAGGCCGGGTCACCGCCGACCTGGGGGCGTTCCTCAGCACCCGCGAGCTGAAGCGGATGGACCGCTGCGGGCAGCTGGCGCTGGTGGCCTCCCGGGAAGCCTGGGAGCAGGCGGGAAAACCCGGCGTCGACCCGGAGCGGCTGGCCGTGGTGATCGGGTCCGCCTACGGCGGCATGGACACGGTGCTCGCGCAGGTCAGGGAGCTGGACCAGGGCGGCCCGCGCAAGGTTTCCCCGCACACCCTTACCAGGCTCATGGTGAACGGGCCGTCGGCGTGGGTGTCGATCGATTTGGGCGCCAAGGGCGGGGCCCGCACCCCGGTCAGCGCCTGTGCGTCCGGGGCCGAAGCAATTGCCCAGGGTGCCGATATGATCAGGTCCGGGGCGGCCGACGTCGTCATCGCCGGCGGCGTTGACGCGTGCATCAACGACCTCATCATCAGCGGTTTCTCCCAGATCCGGGCGCTCTCCACACGCAACGGAGAACCCGGGCAGGCATCGCGGCCGTTTGACCGGGACCGGGACGGGTTCGTGCTGTCCGAGGGCGCCGGGATCGTAGTGCTGGAAAGCGGGGAGCACGCACGGGCCCGGGGCGCGGAAGTGCTCGGCGGTGTTGCCGGAGCAGCCGTGACCTCGGACGCGAACGATATCGTGGCGGCCGATCCGGACATGCAGGTGCGGGTCATGCAGAAGGCACTTGCCTCCGCCGGACTCACCGGAACCGACATCGGGTTCGTGCACGCGCACGCCACCTCGACGCCCGTGGGGGACCGGCTGGAAGCGCAGGCCATCAAGGCGATCGTCGGGGATCAGGTCCCTGTGACGTCCACGAAGTCGCTCACCGGACACCTGCTCGGCGGCGCGGGCGCGCTGGCCGCCATCGCCATGCTGCAGGCACTGCGGACCGGCGACCTGCCCGGCACGTACAACGTGGCCGCCCTTGACCCCGAGGTGGACCTCAACGTCATCACCGGCACCGTCCGCGGAAGCACCGCGACGGCGGGACTCGTCAATGCTTTGGGGTTCGGCGGGCACAGCGCGGCGCTCGTGGTCACCCGCGCCTGAATTCCTGCCACAAGGTTAGGCTCCTGCCTTAAGGCTGAGCAGATCCAGCACCTCGGTCAGGTGCCCGACTTCCCGTACGGAAAAGCCAGCCGGGACCTGGCCCGGACCGGTGGGACTGGCGGGAACAACCGCGTGCGTGAAGCCCAGCCGGTGCGCCTCATGGATGCGCTGGTTGATGCCCGGGACAGGGCGGACCTCGCCGGCCAGCCCCACCTCGCCGAACGCGACCAGGCGCTGCGGCAGGGGTTTCTTGTGCTTCGCGGACGCCACCGCCAGCGCTACGGCGAGGTCGGTGGCCGGCTCGCCCAGCTTCACCCCGCCCACCGTGGCCACGTACGAATCGTCCTTCTGCAGCTGGCAGCCGGCACGCTGCTGCAGGACCGCCAGGAGCATGGCCACCCGGGAACCGTCCAGGCCGCTCGTCGCCCGGCGCGGCTGCGAGTTCTGGGTCTCGGCCATCAGCGACTGCACCTCGGCCAGCAGCGGCCGGCGGCCCTCCATGGTGACGGTGATGCAGGTGCCGGACACGGGATCCTTGGTGCGGGTGACGAACAGACCGCTGGGATCGGCGAGGCCCAGGATGCCGTCCTCGGTGAGGTCGAAGCAGCCCACGTCATCGGTTGGCCCGTAGCGGTTTTTGACGGCCCGCAGCAAGCGGAGGCGGGAGTGGCGCTCGCCCTCGAACTGGCAGACCACGTCCACCAGGTGCTCCAGCAGGCGGGGCCCGGCGATGGAGCCGTCCTTGGTCACGTGCCCCACCAGCAGCGTGGTCATGTTCCGGCGCTTGGCCGCCGAAATGATCGAAGCGGCCACCTCGCGCACCTGGGAGACGCCGCCCGCACTGCCCTCCACATCCGCGCTGCTGAGTGTCTGCACGGAGTCCACCACCAGCAGTTTCGGCTCCACCTTCTCCACCTGGCCCAAGGCCTGGCCCAGGTCGGTTTCCGCGGACAGGTACAGGGTGTCGGCGATCGCGCTGATCCGTTCCGCGCGGAGCTTCACCTGGGCCGCCGATTCCTCGCCCGTCACGTACAGGACGCTCTGGCCGGTACGCGCGAACTTGGCGGCGACGTCCAGCAGCAGCGTGGACTTGCCCACGCCCGGTTCGCCGGCGAGCAGGATGACGGCGCCGGGCACCACGCCGCCGCCGAGCACGCGGTCCAGTTCGTCCACACCGGTGGGCAGGTATGCGGCAGTGGTGGCGTCAACATCGGCAATGGGGCGGGCGGGCTCCAGAACTGTGGTGGCCGCCGTCGTACGCGCCACCGCGGCGCCGGTCTCCTCAACGGTGCCCCATGCCTGGCACTCACCGCACCGGCCCACCCACTTGACCGTGGTCCAGCCGCATTCCGCGCATTTATAGCCCGGCGCCTTGGTAGCCCGGGAAGTCTTTGTAGCCATTGCTCCACCTTAACCGGGGGCTGTGACATCCCCGGCCGCCCACTTGCCCCGCAAGCCCGGCGGGGCCAAGAGTCACAGCGGCGGCAGGAGGTCCCGGGCCTCGCGGGAATCGATGCCGGCCGCTTCGAGCAGGTCCACCATCAGTGG
This sequence comes from Arthrobacter sp. NPDC057388, assembly GCF_042668165.1. Taxonomy (NCBI): domain Bacteria; kingdom Bacillati; phylum Actinomycetota; class Actinomycetes; order Micrococcales; family Micrococcaceae; genus Arthrobacter; species Arthrobacter sp. NPDC057388. The sequence goes on along the minus strand of NZ_JBHVBL010000021.1, from coordinate 1,269 downwards.
CCGGAACAGCATCACGACTGTCTCGCCCTCGAGCTTCTGGACCTTCAGCATCATGGGGTGCAGCCGTCCGGCAATCTCGCCCAGATCCTGCCGCGCGCTGCGCAGGTGCGCGTGCCGGGCCCCCTCCTGCACTTCAGCCAAGCCCAGCGAGAGCTCGTCCACCGCGGCGGCTGTTTCCTGCAGGACCTCGGCGATGTTCTCGGTTGCTTCGTCGGACAGCGCGGCGTGGTTGATGGAACTGGTGAGCCGGCGGGCGAAGACGCGGCTGTTGCGCAGGGCAAGGTCGATGAACTCAAGCGACTGCTCCAGCCGGTCCAGCTCGTCGCGGTGCCTGCGGTAGGCGGGCGCCAGCGTGGCCACTTCCCCGGATGCCCGCAGCGAGTGCCGCATGGCATCTACCAGCGGCTGGCTGTTCCGGCCCCGGACCAGGGCATGCCAGGCCCTGGTGGAATCGCTCTCGACCAGTGCCACGGCGCATTCCCGCAGCACTTCCGCCAGTTCATGGAGCAGCTTCTGGACGTCCTTGCGCGGTTCCCGCCGGGGGTCCTTGGGTGCCAGGATGGTGACCAGCAGCGCCACCACACCGCCCACCACGGCGTCGATGCTGCGGGTGAAGGGGCCGCCGGCCGGGGCCGGCAGCAGCACCACCAGCAGCGACTGCAGCGCCAGCTGCGTGGTGAAGATGTTGCCGCTGTCCAGGAAACGGGCCAGCAGAATCGAGATCAAAAGCACGACGGCGGCCTGCCAGATCCCTGCCCCCAGCCAGTGGAGCAGCATGTCGCCAACGGCAATGCCGATGGTGCAGCCCAAGCCCACCTCCATCACCCTGCGCATGCGCAGGTCGCGGGAGAAACCCAGGGCGATCAGGGCGGAGGTGGCCGCGAACAGCGGTCCGGCGTGCCCCAGGACGTACTCCGCGAACGCGTAGGCTGCCACGGCGCCGAAGGTCATCTGGATCGCGGGGACCAGTGAATTCCGGCTCCGGACCATCCCCGTCCTGATCCGGCCGCGTAGGAAGCGTTTGCTGGCGGAGAGTCCGGTCTGGGGCATGGCTTCAGTCTATTGCCGGTGCCGCCTGGGGCCGGGAAGCGGACGCCCGCATGACAAGCGGGGAGCCGCCGTCGCGGGTGGCGGCGGCGGCTCCTGTGTTGGGTTTTTTGGCGGGGGTTTAGCCGTTGATGATTTGCGGGATGCCGAGGTGTTTGAGGCCTTCGACGCCGAATTCGAGGCCGTAGCCGGATTGTTTGGCGCCGCCGAAGGGGATGCGGG